>DASWRX010000149.1:0-5219 GCA_036402955.1 Thermoanaerobaculia bacterium | reverse complement strand
CCGCCCCCAGCGCGAGCGCGCCGGAGAGCGGCGAGAGGCGAGGCTCGCGCCGCAGGGCATAGGCGACGAGCGCGCCACCCCCGAGCACCGAGGCCCAGCGTTCGATCGTTCCCACGTTCTTGTCCATGCGGTCCTCCTTGGGCCTTCAGAGGGTCGCAAGGCGTGTGCCAGAGCTTCCCACTGGTATGCTCTGGACATGCTCCGCACTCTTCGCATCCTCCTCGGCTGCGCCCTGCTGGCCGGCCCGGCCGTCTCCCAGACCCCTCCGGCGGCCGCCCCGGCGGCCGGCCCGCTCGCCGATCTCGCGCGCCTCCAGCGCGACTCCAACGCCGGCCGTTTCGAGGCCCTCCAGGAGATCCTCAAGGAGCGCGGCGTTCCGTTCGAGGTCCAGGCGTTCGATGGCGGTCCCCGGGGAGGTCCGGGACATAACCTCGTGGCGACCTTCGGCGCCGGCGGCCGGGAGATCGCCGTCGGCGCCCATTACGACGCCGTGAAGCTCAAGGACGGCACGCTGAGCCGCGGCATGGTGGACGACGGGGCCGGGGTGATCGCCCTCGTGCGGCTGGCCGAGGCCCTCCGCGGCCGCACCCTGCGCCACCGGGTGCGGATCGCCTTCTTCGACGAGGAGGAGCTCTGTCTCTGCGGCTCCAAGGCCTTCGTGGCCGCGCGCCCGCCCGCCGACGTCGCCGCCGACGTCAACGTGGACATCGTGGCCTACGGCGACACCCTCCTCTTCGGCGGCGGCAAGGGGGAGGGCAACGCCGCGGTCGACCGCGCCCTGCAGCGCGTCTGCGCCGCGCGCCGGCTCGCCTGCCTCGAGTTCGCCACCTTTCCCACCGGCGACGACCGCAGCTTCAACGCCGCGGGCATCCCGAACGTCTCGGTGGCCTTCCTGCCGGCCGCCGAGGCCCACCAGCTCTGGCTGCTGCTCAACGGCGGCAAGGACTCGGGGCTCAAGGAGGGCTTCATGCCCGGCATCTTCAACAACATCCACTCGCCCGGGGACCTCCTGGCGAAGGTCGAGCCGGCCACGCTGGACCTCGCCGCCGGAACGCTGCTGGACTTGGTGCTGGAGCTGGACGCCACCCTCGACGGCGGCACGCCCGCCAAGGAGAACCGGGAATGACCGATCCGCAGTATTCGATCTTGCAGTACCCGATCGGGCGGGCCGAGATGGAGGCGGAGCTCACCCCCGAGCGCCGCCACGAGCTGATCGCCCGCATCGAGGGCATGCCCGACCGCCTGCGCGAGGCCGTGGCCGGCCTGACTCCCGAGCAGCTCGACACCCCCTACCGCCCCGGTGGCTGGACGGTGCGGCAGGTCGTCCACCACGTCCCGGACAGCCATCTCAACGCCTACCTCCGCTGCAAGTGGGCGCTGACCGAGGACGCGCCCGCCATCAAGACCTACGACGAGGGGCGCTGGGCCGAGCTCCCGGACTCCCGCACGGTGCCGGTCGAGATCTCGCTCGCCCTGCTGGAGAACCTCCACCGCCGCTGGGTCGCGCTGCTGCGCGCGATATCTGCCGCCGACTACCGGAAGACCCTGAAGCATCCGGACCTCGGCGTCATGAACCTCAACCAGCTCCTCGGCCTCTACGCCTGGCACGGCCAGCACCACGTCGCCCACGTCACGGCGCTGCGGGAGCGGATGGGGTGGCTGTGAGCGGGGGGACGCTGATCGAAGAGCCCTCTTCACGTCTTCAGGATCCTCGGGAGGGCCGGCCGCTCCGCCGGGCAGAGCCGCCTGAGCCCGCCCCCTACCCCCGCTCCATCAGCTCCAACTGCACCAGCCGCATGAAATCCTGGGCGTTGGTGACCACCCCGAAGGCCTGGTGGGTGCCGCGGTCCTTGAGCTTGCTGACCACGAACTCCGTCTGATCCACGCAGATCGTCGTGATCTCGGCCATCGTGCCGTCCGGACGCAGGCAGAAGGTCGGCAGCATGTTGCCCACGGCGATCGAGTGGAGGGCTGTCGCCACCATCACCACCATGGTGGCGTTCACCGTCATCTCGCGCATGGCCGCTTGCGCGTCCAGCGCCGAGGGGATCGTCTCCGGCAGCGGCCCGTCGTCGCGGATCGAGCCGGCGAGCACGTACGGCGTCCGGGTGACCGTCAGCGCGTGCATGATGCCCCCCTTGAGGCGCCCCGCGTCGACCAGCGCCTGGATCGAGCCCGCCTTCTTCACCTCGTTGATCGCCCGCATGTGGGTGGCGTGGCCGCCGGCCGTGCCGGAGCCGTCCGCCATCATGCCCAGCGTCGTGCCGTAGAGCGCGGCCTCGACGTCGTGCACCCCCACGGCGTTGCCGGTGATCACGCCGTGGCAATAGCCGTTGTGGATCAGCCACTCCATGGCGATGCGCCCGCGGGCGTGCACCAGCGCCGGACCGATCACCCACAGGATGTAGCCGTCCTCGCCGCGGTTCCGGACGAACTCGCGGAAGATGGCGTCGTAGTTGACCGGCTTCTCGCGGCTGACCTCCGAGGACATGAACGCGAACGCCTCGGGCAGCTTGGTGTCGTCCACCTCGCCCAGGAAGCCGCGGTCCCACACCAGCACCCCCTCCGAGCCGTCCTCAGCCGTGGCGACCGCCACCAGGTCCCCCTTCCGGACCAGGCGGAACTCCTTGATCAGGAGCCGCTCCGCGGCGGGGTCCCAGACGAGATGGGAATCCATGCGCGGCCGCTCCGGCATCCGCCACTTGCCGCCAATCCTGACGTAGGTGGGGAAGTTCGTCGTGGACATGAAGCCGTCCGGCAGCACGGTATCCGCCGGAGCGGGCTCGAACCGGCACTCGGGAGCGCTGGCGAGATTCGGCCTGGAGAAGTCGGGTTCTCGATACATGGGATCGTTCCTCATTTCGGGGGGCGTCGGGGGGCGGGCGGCGTTGGGAGTGAGCGGCCCGGCGGCGGGGATCGTAGCCAAACGCGGGTGGAGGGGCAAGGGCGGCGCTCGATGCCGCTACGATGCCGCTCAGGCCGTCACGGCGTCCGCGCCCGCCTGGGCCACCTGCACGTCCTGGCCGGACTGCATCCCCGAAACCCCGATGGCGCCGACGATCCGGCCGCCGGAGACCAGGGGGATCCCCCCTTCGATGGCGATCGCGTCCGGCACGGACAGCATCCGCGTGCCCACGCCCCCCGCGGCCACCGCGTCCTGGACCGCCCTGGTCGGCCGCCGGAAGTTCACGGCCGTCTCGGCCTTCAGCCGCGCCACCTGCAGGCTCCCATACTGTGCCTGATCCATCCGGTGCAGCATCACCAGATGCCCGGTGCTGTCCACGATGACGATCACCATCGGCCACCGGTTCCGGGCCGCCTCCTGCTCCGCGGCCTCCATCACCAGCTTGGCGGCCGCGAGCGAGATCGGAGGGCCGTATTCAAGGGGAAGGGCGGGAGGGGTCTGCGGAGGGTTGGCCATGGCGGCCACATTCTAGTGCAGCGGCGGTCCCTCATCACCCCGGCCCTCTTCTCCCAGCCTCCCCCCGGCCGCCGGGAGAAGAGGGAGGACCGTGCGAGGAACGGTTTCTTTGGGTGGACCTGTCTTCGGTTCTTGTTTTAAGCCCTCTCTCTCCCGGCGGCCGGGGGGGAGGCTGGGAGAGAGAGGGTTGGGAGAGTGAGGGCCGTCCCGAAGGGACGCGTCCTTTTTTCACCTTTTCACCGGCAGACGGAGCGCCCCCAGCACGCGCTCCAGGACCTCCCCGGCGTCCGCCGCCCTTTCCCGCGCCCGCCAGGCCACGAAGCCATCCGGCCTCACCAGCAGGGCGCCGTGGTCTCCCACGCCCGCCGCGCGGCACCATCCTCCCTCCGGGTCCACAGCGTCTCCGTCCGGGGCGATCCGGAAGGCCCTCACGTCCAGACGGGCGGCGGCGGCGCACCAGTCCCGGGCCTCCGGGCCGGCCAGGAGCGCGAAGCCGGAGCCCGCGAGATCGAGGGTCGAGACGCGCCGGCCGTCCTGATCCAGCCAGGAATGGGGCACGCGGGAGCCGGGCGTGCCGTCGAGGTCCCGGTCCAGCTCGTAGAGGGACGGCATCGGCTCCGCCCCAACCACCGCGGACGAGTCGTACCGGTAGCCGAGATGGACCACCAGATCGTTGGCGATGCCCAGCCGCTCGCGCTCGGCGGTGCGGGACGGATCCCAGTGGAGATCCGGACGCTCGAGCCGGAGCAGCGCCTGCTCCATGGCCGTGCGCGCGACCGGCCGGCGCTCGGCGTCATAGCTGTCCAGCAGCGACGGACCGGCCTCGCCACGGAGCGCCATCGCCAGCTTCCAGGCCAGATCGTGCGCGTCGGCGATCCCCGTGTTCAGGCCGAAGCCTCCCGTCGGCGGCACCACGTGGGCCGCGTCCCCGGCCAGGAAGACCCGTCCTTCGCAGAACCGGTCGGCGACGCGGGCGGCGACGCGCCAGGGGAGCACGCTGAGGATCTCCACGGGAAGATCAGCGCCGATGGCGCTCCGCGTCACCAGCGCGCGGCAGCGCTCCGGCGTGAAGTCCTCCGCCGTCTCGCCCCGCTCCGGATCGTAGGGCACGTGGAGGACCCAGCGGTCCCGGCCGTCGATGGACAGCAACAATCCCGAATGGATCTCGTCGTTCTCGAGGATGCAGAGGAAGAATTCGTGGCCCTGGGTGAGCTCGCGCAGATCCGCGCGGAAGAGGATGTTGACGATCGGCGGCCCGAGCGGCCCTGGCCCCGACGCCGGCACGCCGAGAGCCTCGCGGAGGGAGCCGCCGGCGCCGTCCGCGACCACGAGATAGTCGGCGCGGACCGTCCTCTCGCGGGCCGTCGAACGCCGTCCACCGTCCCGCTCGGCCAGCGTCGCCGTCACGCCCATCGCGTCCTGCTCCACGGTAACGACCTCGGCGCCGAAACGGATCTCGGCCCCGCGCTCCCGGGCGGCGGCCAGCAGGATCTCGTCGAGGAGATCCTGGCTGCAACGGCCGCCCTCGACCGGGCTCAGAGCCGCGTTGGGATCGGTCCAGCCGGAACCTCCCTGGGCAAGAGACGTCCAGTCCGCTCCGGCCAGCGTCCTCACCGAGATCCGCCCGCTGCCGCCGGCCAAACGTCCACCGGCGGCACGCACCGGGTCTTCGAGGCCGATCTGCCGGAGGATCTCGACCGTGCGGACACCGATGCCGAGCGCCCGCGGATGGATCGAGAGCCCCGCCCGCCGCTCCACGGCCAGCGCCGGCACGCCATGATGAGCGAGGAACAGGGCC
>DASWRX010000148.1:0-10859 GCA_036402955.1 Thermoanaerobaculia bacterium | reverse complement strand
GCCCCAGAGCATCGCCGCTCCGCCATCCATCAGCGCCGTCCAGTACCGGTGAAGCTCGTCGTCCGCGAGGCCCTCGCGATGATCGATGCAGCCGTCGAGGGTGATGTTGATGCCGAAGGTGAGGAGGCCCATACGGGCGATACTATTTCATCATGCCGCCGAGAATCAGATCGATCCCGGCGAGGTACTCTTTGCGGTCGTCGTGGCCGGGGAGGTACTCGGCGATTTTGCGCGTAAACGGATATTCGGCGGCATCGCGCTTCTTCCAGCGCTCCGCGGTCGCCTCGAGAAAGTCCGTGCGGTTCGTGATCGGCGCGAGCTCCCGCCGCGCGAACTCGGTGGCGGCCGCGTTCTGGATGCTCACGCCGATGACGTAGCTCACGAGCGTCGACGTCGCCGTGAACTGCTCGTGGCCACGAACGCCCAGCCCATCGACCGCCCGACCGATGTGCTCGTAAATCCGAAGCATCGCCGTTTCCCACGGCGCACGCGAGAGCTGCGCCCCACCCACGGGTGGGCGTCGATCGCGTCGAAGATGCCGAGCGCGATGTGGTGAATGGGGTCGCGCGGCTTGGTCTTCGCCTGCCCTCGCCCATCGGCACTTCTCTGGGTGGCCTGGACCCTCCGCAACCCGGCCGTGAACGGGGCCATCGCCGGCTTCCGGCGCCCTGAACAGGTCGGTCCGATCGTGGCGGCGGCGAACCTCACGCTGGACAAGCACGACATCGCCACGCTCCTTCGGAGGAAGTGATCTCCGGCGGGAGCTTTCACCTCTCGCCGCGGATGCGCTTCGCGAGGAGCTTCCGTTTGGCGGGCGAGAGGGAATCGGGGCTCCGGGCCGGCTCGCCGGGCCCCCTCGACGCGATCGGCGCGGGGGCCGCGAAGGCGGGCGCGGCCTTCGCCTCGGCGGGCGCCGGCGCGCTCACCTCCAGGGTGCCGTCGGCGAGGCGGCGGGCGCGGCGGCCCGCCGGCGCTCCCGCCAGTTCGCCCCAGATCCCGATCGGCGCCGGGCCGCCGTCGACGTGCACGGCCTCCCCCCACTCGAACGTCACCTGATGGCGCTCGCCTGCCGAGAGCAGCGGCAGCTCGGTGAGCGGCCGCGTCGGGTCCGCCGCCACGCCCGCGAGGAGCGCCTCGAGATGGCCCCGCCAGCGCAGGGCCGTCGTGGAGTCGAAGAGCGCCTGGTTGTAGGAAAAGGTCCCGATCAGGCCGCCGCCAACTTCGACCAGGTCGAGGACGAGGGAGAAATCCTGGGCCTGGGTCCCCTCGACCGGAAACTGCGCGACCTCGGCGCCGGGGGCCGCGACCTCCGAGTCCGGCGGTTGCAAGAGGAAGAGGACCTCGAAGAAGGGCGACCCTCCCAGCCCCTTCGCGCGCAACGCCTCGACGAGGAGGGAGAACGGCAGGTCCTGGTGGTCGTAGGCGGCGAGGGTCGCCCCGCGTGTCCGGGCGAGGAGCTCGTCGAAGCCGGGATCGCCCCCTGCCGCGGCGCGGATGATCAGGGTGTTGGTGAAGTAGCCGACCAGCGGCTCGAGCTCGGCGCGGGTCCGGCCCGCGGTGATGGTCGCGACGGGGAAGTCGCCCCGGCCGGTGTGCCGGCGCAGGAGGCCCGTGAAGGCGGCGAGGACCGTCATGAAGAGGCTCGCCCCCTGGCGGCGCGAGAGGGCGCTCAAGCTGGCGGTCAAGGCGACGTCGAGCTCGAACGGCAGAAGGCCTGCGCTGGAGTCGCGTCGCGCAGAAGGCATCCGGTCGGTGGGCAGGTCGAGGCGCGGCACGTCGGCGAGCCGCGTGACCGCAGCGCCGAGGAGACGCTCGAGCGCCTCGCCCTGGAGCCACCCTCGCTGCCAGATGGCGAAGTCGCGAAACTGGATGGGGAGCTCGGGGAGCGGCGAGGGGAGGCCGGCCTGCGCAGCCCCGTAGAGCGCCGGCAGCTCGCGCGCCAGGACGCGCATCGACCAGCCGTCCGAGACGATGTGGTGGACGGTCAGGAGAAGGACGAACACCTCCTCCTCGAGGCGCAGGAGGACCGAGCGCAGGAGGGGCCCGCGCGCGACGTCGAGGGGGAAGATCCACTCCGCCGCGGCGAGGCGTGCCGCCTCGCGCTCCGCCGCGGCGGGCGGCAGGCCGCCCAGGTCCACGAACGGCAGGGGCGGCCGCCAGGGCGGGTCGATCCGCTGCACGGGCCTGCCCCCGACCGAGACGAAGCGCGTGCGGAGAGACTCGTGGCGCTCGACCTCCGCGGTGAGCGCCGCCGCGAGCGCCGGCGCCGACACCGCGCCGCGGAGCGTCAGCGCCAGCGGCACGTTGTTGCCCGTGTTGCTCGGCGAGATCTGGTCGAGCAGCCACCGCCATTCCTGCCTGAACGACAGCGGCGCCTCGTTGCCGCGGGGCGCCCGCACGAGCGGCGGTGCCGCGGCGGCCGCGCCGCTCCCCCGCAGCCGCTCGACCTCCGCGGCCAACGCCGCCACGGTCGGGCGCTCGAAGAGGAGGCGCAGCGGCAGCTCGACGGAGAACGCCGTGAGCACCCGCGAGGTCACCTGGGCCGCGACGAGCGAGTGGCCGCCCAGGGCGAAGAAGTCGTCCTCGACTCCCACCCGCTGCAGCTCGAGCACCTCCTCCCAGATCCCGGCGAGCACCTGCTCGACCGGGCTCCGCGGCGCAACGTACGCGCCGCCCTCCCCGCGCTCCGAAGGGGCCGGCAGGGCCGCGCGGTCCACCTTGCCGTTGGCGGTGAGCGGCAGCCGATCGAGGAGCACCCAGGCCGCCGGCACCATGTAGCCGGGCAGCCGCTCGGCGAGGAAGGCGGCGAGCGCCTGCGGCGAAGGATCGGGCCTGGCCGCCGAGCTCACGTAGCCGACCAGCCGCACGTCGCCCGGGCGGTCCTCGCGCGCCACCACCGCCGCCTCCCGCACCCCCGGGTGCTCGGCGAGCGCCGCCTCGATCTCGCCGAGCTCGATACGGAAGCCGCGCACCTTCACCTGGCGGTCGATCCGCCCGAGGTATTCGAGATCGCCATCCCGGCGCCAGCGCGCCAGGTCGCCGGAGCGGTAGAGCCGCAGCCCGCCCACCCCGCCGACGAAGGGATCGGGCACGAACCGCTCCGCCGTGAGGGCGGGGCGGGCGAGATACCCCCTCGCCACCCCGGCGCCGCCGACGTGGATCTCCCCCGGCACGCCGATCGGCACCGGCCGGCCGCCGCCGTCGAGGAGGTGGAGCGAGAGGTCGGACAGCGGCCGGCCCATGGCGCTCCCCGGCCGCGCCAGGTCGCTCTGCCGCAGCCGTCGCCAGGTCGTGTGCACCGTCGTCTCCGTGATGCCGTACATGTTGACCAGCAGCGGCCGCTCCTCGCCGTGGCGCTCGAGCCAGGGGCTAAGCGACGCAGGATCCAGCGCCTCGCCGCCGAAGACCACCAGGCGCAGGTCCGAGACCATCGCCTCGACCCTCGCGTCGTCCGCATCGGTGCGCGCGAGGGCCGACTCCTCGGCCCAGAGGAGCTGCCGGAAGGCCGAGGGCGTCTGGCTGAGCACCGTCACCCGCTCCCGTCGAAGCAGCTCGTAGAACGCCTCGGGCGAGCGGGCCGTCTCTCCCGGCACGACGACGAGCCGCCCACCGAAGGCGAGCGCCCCCCACAGCTCCCACACCGAGAAGTCGAAGGCGATCGAGTGAAAGAGGGTCCAGACGTCGTCGGGACCGAAGGGGAAGGCCTGACGGATGACGGCGAAGAGACGCGCGACGTTCGCGTGGCTGACCTCGACGCCCTTCGGCCGGCCGGTCGATCCCGAGGTGTAGATGACGTAGGCGAGGTCGCCGGGGTCGGCCGGAACGGCGCGGGCGGCGGGAGGTGGGACCTCGCCGGCGACCTCCTCGCCGGCGACCTCCTGGCTGGCGAGCGCGTGCAGACCGACCACCCGCGCGGCGCCCGCCGGCAGGCGCTCGTGCAGATGCTCCTCGGCCAGGAGGATCGGCGCCCCCGCGTCGGCGAGCGTGTACGCCAGGCGCTCCATGGGATGGGAGGGGTCGAGCGGCAGATAGGCCCCGCCGGCCGCGAGGATCGCCAGCACCCCCAGGACGAGCTCGGGCGAGCGCTCGGCGCAGAGCCCTACCAGTATGCCCGGCCCGACCCCGAGCTCCGCCAGCCGGCGCGCCATCCGGCTCGACCTTCGCGCGAGCTCGCCGTAGGTCAGAGCCTGGTGACCGGAGACCAGCGCCACCGCGTCCGGACGCCGCGCCGCCTGCGCCGCGAAGAGCTCGTGCACCGGGGCCGCCCCACCCGCCCCACCGCCGACGGGCGCCGCGTCGATCCACTCGCGGAGAAGCTGCTGCCGCTCCACCGCCCCCAGCAGGGGCAGCGCCGACAGCCGTGATCCGGAGTCCGCCACCACCCCCGCGAGCAACGCCCGCCAATGATCGAGCAGCCGGACCATCGTCGGCGCGTCGAACAGATCGACGTTGTACTCGAGGCTGCCGCCGATCCCACTGCCCCCTTTGATCCCTTCGCCCCCTTCGGTCAACCACAGCGTCAGGTCGAACTTCGCCGCCGTCTCGCTCCCCGCCAACGGCCGCATCGTCAGGCCCGGCAGCTCGCTGCCCCCGCCCATCGGCGCGTTCTGCAACGCGAACATCACCTGGAAGATCGGCGAGTGCGCCCGGCTGCGCTCCGGCTTGACCTCCTCCACCAGCTTCTCGAACGGCAGGTCCTGGTGCGTGTAACCCGACAGCGTGTCCTCGCGGACCCGGCCCAGGAGATCGACGAACGACGGATCACCCGACAGGTCACCGCGCAGCACCAGCGAGTTGACGAAAAACCCGATCAATCCCTCGAGCTCCGCCCGGTTGCGGCCCGCGATCGGCGTCCCCACCGCCAGGTCCTCCGCCCCCGAGTAAATCCCCAGGAGCGTCTCGAAGCCCGCCAGCAGCACCATGAACAGCGTCGTCCCCGTCTCGAGCGCCAGCGCCGACAGACGGCCCGTCAGCCCCGGCTCGAGCCACAGCGGCAGGCTCCGTCCACCGAACGTCTGCACCGGCGGACGCGGCCGGTCCGTCGGCAGCTCGAGAAACGGCGGCACTCCCGCGAGCTTCTCCCGCCAGTGCTCGATCTCGCGCTGCAGCGTCTCCCCCGACAGCCGGCGGCTCTGCCACACCGAGAAGTCCGCGTACTGCACCGGCAGCGGCGACAGCGCTTCGCACAGCGGCCGTCCCCGCCATCCAGCCATCGCCGCCGCGTAGAGCGCCGTCACCTCCCGCACCAGCACTCCCATCGACCAGCCGTCCGAGATCACATGGTGCAGGGTGAGCAGCAGCGCGTTCTCCCGGTCGGCCAGCCGCACCAGCGTCCCCCGCAGCAGCGGACCGGAAGCGAGATCGAACGGGCGCAGCGACTCCTCCGCCACCCGCCGCGTGAGCTCCCGCCGGCGCTCCTCTTCCCCGAGCGCCGACAGATCGATCGACGCGAGCGCGAACGGCCACGCGGCGGCCGGGTGCACCACCTGCAGCGGTCCGTCGTCCCCCGAAACAAACGTCGTGCGCAGCGTCTCGTGGCGCCGCGCCAGCTCGCCGAACACCGCCGCGAGCTGGTCTACTGCCAGCTCGCCCTCGAGCGATTCGCCCTCGAGCAACAGGGCGAGCGGCATGTTGTACACCGCGCTCCCCGGCTCGAGCTGATCGAGGAACCACAGACGCCTCTGCGCGAACGACGCCGGGAACGTGCCGCCGCCCTCCGCGTCCCGCGGCAGGGCAACGATCGGCCCCGGGGCAACCCCCACGCCCCCTCCCTCGTAGTGGCCGGCGAGGAGCACCGCCAGACCAGCGACCGTGGGCTGCTCGAAGAGCGCGCGCACCGGCAGCTCGACCCCCAGCCGGACGCGCAGCCGGGAGACCACCTGGGTGGCGAGCAGCGAGTGCCCACCCAGGGCGAAAAAGTTGTCGTGCACCCCCACCCCCTCGCGGCGGAGCAGGTCGCCCCAGATCCCCGCCAGCACCTCCTCCGCCGCCGTGCGCGGTGCCTCGTACATCGCCCCCACCCCCCCGATCGCCGCCTCCCCCGGTGCGGGCAGCGCCTTGCGGTCCACCTTCCCCGTCCGCGTCAGCGGCAGCGCCGCCAGCTCTACCCACGTCGACGGCACCATGAACGACGGCAGACGCGAACCGAGATAGACGCCGAGCGCCGCCACGTCGAGCGGTCCGTCCCCTTCCGTGGCCGACACATAGGCCACCAGCCGCCGGTCCCCCGAGGCATCGGCCGGGGTGGCCGGGGCGGTCACCACCGCCTCGCGCACCGCCGGATGGGCCGACAGCACGGCCTCGATCTCGCCCAGCTCGATGCGGAAGCCCCGCACCTTCACCTGGAGGTCCATCCGCCCCAGGAGCTCGAGCGCCCCGTCGGAGCGCCAGCGGGCCCGGTCTCCCGTGCGGTAGAGACGGGAGCCGCCCAATCCGCCGAGACCGCCGAACGGATCCGGCACGAAGCGCTCCGCGGTCGGCTCCGGCCGGTTGAGATAGCCCCGGGCCAGCGCCTCGCCGCCCAGGCAGAGCTCGCCCGGCACCCCCACCGGCAGCATTCCGAGGCTCCCGTCCAGCACGAACGCCGTCGAGCCCGCCAGGGGCCGGCCGATGTCCGGCTCGCGGTGGATCCCCGGGGTCCCCGGGATCCCCGGCGCCACCTCCGTTCCCGTAGAGTACGTCGTGTCCTCCGACGGTCCATAGAGATTCCACAGCCGCGCCACGCCAGCCCCGTGGATCCGCTCCGCCAGGGCGCCGCGCAGCGGCTCGCCCGCCAGGTTCACCGTCCGTACCGCCGCCGGCAGCGGGCCGAGGTCGAGCAAGCCCGCCAGCGCCGACGGCACCGTGTTGACCAGCGTCACCTCCGATGCCGCCGGCAGCCCGGCGAGCGCCAGCGCGTCGCCCGCCACGATCACCGCGCCACCCGACGACAGCGGCACGAAGATCTCGAAGATCGACAGGTCGAAGCTGGTCGAGGTCGAGAACAGAACCCCCGCGAGCTCCGCCGCGGAGTACCGGGCGAGCGCCCACTCGACCAGACGGAGAGCGCTGCCGTGCGGGATCGCCACCCCCTTGGGAACCCCGGTCGATCCCGACGTGTAGATCAGGTACGCCAGGTTTTCTTCCGCGGCGGCGCCGGGAACCGGCGCGGAAACCAGCGCGGAAGCAGGCGCCGCCATCGTCCCGAGGGTCACCCCGAGAGTCGCCTCGTCGATGTAGAGCTCGGGGATCTCGGCGGTGAAGCCTTCCGGCCATGCCAGCGAGCGCTCCGCCACCACCAGCGCCGCCCCGGTGTCTGCCAGCAGGAAGCGCAGCCGCTCTGCCGGATACGCCGGATCGAGCGGCAGATACGCGGCACCGCTCTCGAGCACCGCCAGCAGCGTCACCACCAGCTCCGCAGTCCGCCCCAGGCGCACGCCGACGATCCGCTCCGGCCCCATGCCGAGCTGCGACAACCGCCCGGCCAGACGCCGCACCCGCCCGGCAAGCTCGCCGTAGCTCAGCCGCTCCGTGCCCGCGATCACCGCCGTTGCCGCCGGCGTCCGCGCCGCCTGCGCCGCGAACACCCCATGGAGCGTGCCCGCAAGCCGCGGCACCGTCTCCGCGTGGCTCCATTCCTCGACCAGCTGCTGCCGCTCCGCGGCGGTGAGGAGCGGCAGCTCGGCGAGCCGCGCCTCCGGCGCCGCGGCCAGGGCGCCGGCCAGGGCCGCGAAATGGCCGAGCAGGCGGACCGCGGTCACCGGGTCGAACAGGTCGCGGCGGAACTCCAGGAGGACCGTGAGATCCGGCCCGCTCTCGATCAGCTCCAGGGTGAGGTCGAACTTGGCCGCACGCCCGGCCGTGGCCAGGCTGCCGAACGGAGCGAGCGTGAGACCCGCCAGCTCGCCCTCCTCGACCGCCGTGCCGTGCAGCAGGAACATCACCTGGAAGAGCGGCGTGCGCGCGAGGCTCCGCTCGGGCGCCAGCTCTTCGACCAGGCGCTCGAACGGCAGGTCCTGGTGGGCGTAGGCGGAGAGCGCCGCCTCGCGCACCACGGCGAGCAGGCCGGCGAAGGTCGGCTCTCCCGCCGGAAGGTCCGGGATGTGGGCGCGCAACGCCAGGGTGTTGGCGAAGAAGCCGATCAGCCCTGCGAGCTCGGGACGGCGGCGGTTGGCGACCGGCGTCCCCACCACCAGGTCGGTCTCGCCGGTCAGCCGGTGGAGCAGGGCGCAGAAGGCCGCGAGGAAGGTCATGAACGGCGTCGCGCCGGCCTGCCGTCCCACCGCCCGCAAGGCCTCGGCGTGTTCCGTGGGGAGCGCCGAGGCGGCCACGCCGCCACGGCCGCTCGCCCGCGCCGGGCGCGGCCGGTCGGACGGCAGGTCGAGGACGGCCGGAGCGCCGGCCAGCGCGCCGCGCCAGAAGGCGAGCTGGGTTGCGAGCTCCGCTCCGCGCAGGCTCGCGCGCTGCCAGAGGACGAAATCGGCGTACTGCACCGGCAGCGGCGGGAGGGACGACGGCAGGCCGGCGGCAAAAGCCGGATAGAGCGCCGCCAGCTCGCGCACCAGCAGGTCGATCGACCAGCCGTCGCCCACCATGTGATGCAGGGTGAGGAGCGCGACGTGGCGCGCGGCGTCCAGGCGCAGCAGCGCGGCGCGCAGCAGCGGCCCGCGCGCCAGGTCGAACGGGCGCATCACCTCCTCGGCGGCGAGCCGCAGGGCCTCCGCCTCGCGCGCCTCCTCCGGCAGGCCCGCGAGGTCGATGCCGGGAAGCGGCAGCGGGGCCGGCGGGGCGATCCGCTGCACCGGCTCTCCGTCGGCATCGTCCGCCAGCCCGAAGGTCGTCCGCAGCGCCTCGTGCCGCGCCACCACCTCCTCCAGGCTGGCGGCGAAGGCCGGGCGGTCGAGCGGGCCGGTGAGCAGGACCGCGGCCGCCAGGTTGTAGGCCGGGTTCCCCGGCTCGAGCTGGTCGAGGAACCAGAGCCGCTGCTGCGCGAAGGAGAGCGGCAGGGTCGAGCCGGCGGCCCGCCGCGCGACCGGTCCCCAGGCGCCGGCTCCTTCCCCCTGGCGCGCCGCCAGGGCCACCACCAGCTCCGCGGCGGTCGGCGACTCGAAAATGCTCCGCAGCGTCAGCTCCGCGCCCAGCTCCTGGTTCAGGCGCGCCACCAGATGGGTGGCCAGGAGCGAGTCGCCCCCGAGATCGAAGAAGCCGTCGTGGAGGCCCACCGTCTCCACGCGGAGCAGCTCGCCCAGGATCTCCACCAGACGCCGCTCGGTCGCGTCGCGCGGCGGCGCGTAGGGGACGTGGAGACTCGGCCGGACATGCCGCCGGATGGGCGCCGCGGCCATCGCGGCAGACGCCGGGACCAGTGCCTCGACCCGACGCGCGACCGCAGGCGGCACGGCCGGCTCGGTACGCGGCTCGATCCAGTAGCGCCGGCGCTCGAAAGGGTAGGTCGGCAGCGGCACGCGGCGCCGCGGCTGATCCGCCCAGAACGCGGGCCAGTCGGGGCGCAGGCCGGTGAGCCAGAGCCTCCCCACGGTCTGGAGCAGGAAGGCGAGGTCGTCCGTGCGCTCGAAGGCGTGGCGCAGGGTCGGCAGCGCCACCGGATCGACCCCGCCGGATGCCGAGGACTGTTGCAGCGCCCAGGAGCTCAGCGTCTGGCCCGGCCCGACCTCGACCAGCACCCGCCCGGGCTCGCGCCACAGCTCGCTCACCGCAGCCGCGAACCGCACCGTGCCGCGCAGGTGCTCCGCCCAGTAGGCGGGGTCCGTCGCCTCTTCGGCGGTGATCCAGCCGCCGGTGACATTGGAGAGATAGGGGATCTCCGGCGGATGCAGCTCGATCCCCTCGAAGAGCGCCAGGAAGCGCTCCACCGCCGGCTCCATCAGGGCCGAATGGAAGGCGTGAGACGTCTGCAACCGGCGGCAGACGTGGCCCGCAGCGGTCAGCCGCTCCTCGGCCGCGGCCACCGCTTCCTCCGTCCCCGCAAGCACAGTCAGCTCCGGCCCGGCGACCGCGGCGAGCGAAAGACCGGAGGCGAGCCCCCCCTCGGCCACAGCGACCGCCTCCTCGCCCAGCGGCACCGCGAGCATCGCTCCGCCGGGCAGCTCGTCGATCAGCCGGGCCCGCCCGGCCACCAGGCGCAACGCATCGTCCAGCGACAGCACACCGGCGAGACAGGCGGCGACGTACTCGCCGAGGCTGAAGCCCACCATCGCCTGCGGCCGGATTCCCCAATCCAGCAGGCGGCAGGCGAGCGCGTGCTCGACGAGGAAGACCGCCGGCTGCGACAGCGCGGTGCGGCGCAGGCGCTGCCCGGCCTCCTCGCCGCGCGGAGCCCGGGAGCCGCGGCCGAGCAGGCGGCGCAGGTCGATCCCCTGGTTGGCGACCTCCTCTCCCCCCTCCTCCTCGGCGAAGAGGATCTCCCGCAGGTCCACCCCCAGGAGCGGCTCGAGCCGCGCCGCACCGTCGTCGATCCGCGCGCGGAACCCGGCATCGTCGCGGTACAGCCCGCGCGCCATGCCGGCGTATTCGTTCCCCAGGCCGGGGAAGAGGAAGGCGACCTGGGGATCGACGGCGGCGGTGCCGGTGAGCAGCCGGCGCGGATCGCGCCTCTCCAGGACCTCGACGGCGTCCTGGAGATCGCGGACTGCAAGCATGCGGCGATGGGGGAACGCGCGGCGCCCGACCTCAAGGGTGTAGGCGATGTCCGCCAGCTGGGTGGCCGGCTCCGCCGGCGACTCCCGGAGATGCCGGAGAAGGCGGTCGGTGGCCGCCTCGAGCGCCGTCTCCGTGCGCGCCGACAGCACCAGCAGAAGCCAGGGCGGCGCCGGAGCGGACGGCGCCGGTGCGGGCGGCTCCTCCAGGATGACGTGCGCGTT
>DASWRX010000147.1:0-4277 GCA_036402955.1 Thermoanaerobaculia bacterium | reverse complement strand
GCGCGGGTCTTCTCCTGGCTGCTGGCGCGGAGTTGGGACGACCGCGGCAACATCGCCGTCTACGAATATAAAGCGGAGGACCGTGAGGGCGTTCCGGACGCGCTCCACGAGCGGCACCGCGGCGCGGTCGCCAACCGCTATTGCAAGCGCATCCTCTATGGCAACGCGCGGCCGTTCGAGGCGTGCGACTGGCATTTCCAGTTGGTCTTCGATTACGGCGAGCACGACGCCGCGGCGCCGCGCGTGGAGGAGGACGCCGTCTGGCCGAGCCGGCCGGACGCGTTCTCCTCCTACCGCGCCGGCTTCGAGGTCCGCACCCACCGGCTCTGCCGGCGCGTGTTGATGTTCCATCGCTTCGCCGAGCTCGGCGAGGAGCCCTGTCTGGTGCGGTCCACGGACTTCACCTACGACGAGACGCCGCTCCATTCGCGGCTGGTGGCGGCGACGCAGACCGGCTACCTGCGCAATCCGGAAGACGGTAGCTATCGCGTTTGCGATCCGCGGACCGGCGAGGCGCTCAGCCCGCGCTCGCTGCCGGCGCTGGAGCTCGACTACTCCGAAGCGACGATCGACGACCGGCCGCGCCGGGTCTCACACGAGAGCGTGGAGAACCTGCCGGCGGGCGCCGACGGTGGGCGCTATCAGTGGATCGATCTCGACGGCGAGGGGCTGCCCGGCGTCCTCACCGAGCAGGCGAGCGCCTGGTTCTACAAGCGCAACGTCAGCGCCCTGCCGCGCGAGGAGGGCACCGTCGCGGTAGCCACCGCCCGCTTCGAGCCTCTGGAATGGGTGGCGAGCAAGCCGTCGCTCGCCAACCTCGGCGGCGGCCGGCAACATTTCATCGACCTCGCCGGCGACGGCCATCTCAGCCTGGTGCAGTACGCGCGGCCGATGGCCGGCTTCTACGAGCGGCTGCCGGACGAGGGATGGCTGCCCTTCCAGCCGTTCGAGCACGAGCCGAACCTCGATTGGGACAGCCCCAACCTGAAGCTGATCGATCTCGACGGCGACGGCCACGCCGACGTCCTGATCAGCGAGGACGACGTGTTCACCTGGTACCCGTCGCGCGTCCGCGACGGCTTCGGCCCGGCGCGGCGCGTCCCCCGCCCGCTCGACGAGGAGCGTGGGCCGGCGCTGGTCTTCGCGGACCGCAGTGAGACCGTCTTCCTGGCCGATCTGTCAGGCGACGGCCTGACCGATCTCGTCCGCATCCGCAACGGCGAGGTCTGCTACTGGCCGAACCTCGGCTACGGTCATTTCGGCGCCAAGGTCACGATGGACCACTCGCCGGTCTTCGACTACGCGGATCAGTTCGATCCGCGGCGCATCCGGCTGGCCGACGTCGACGGCTCGGGCACCACGGACATCGTCTATCTCGGCGCGGACGGCATCCGGATCTATTTCAACCAGTCGGGCAACGGCTGGAGCGCACCGCGCTCGCTGCCGCAGTTCCCCGTCACCGGCCCGCTCGACGCCGTGACCGTCGTCGACCTGCTGGGCAACGGCACCGCCTGCCTCGTCTGGTCCTCGCCGCTCCCGGGCGAGGCGCGCTCGCCGCTGCGCTACGTCGATCTGATGGGCGGCGTCAAGCCGCACCTGCTGATCGCGCTGCGCAACAATCTCGGCGCCGAGACGCGGGTCCATTACGCGCCGTCCACCCGTTTCTATCTGGCGGACCGCGCCGCCGGCACGCCGTGGATCACCCGCCTCCCCTTCCCGGTCCACGTGGTGGAGCGCGTGGAGGTCTTCGATCGCGTCGGCGGCAACCGCTTCGTCACCCGCTACGCCTACCATCACGGTCATTTCGACGGCGTGGAGCGCGAGTTTCGCGGCTTCGGCATGGTGGAGCAGTGGGACACGGAAGAATTCTCCACGCTCGGCCCCGACGCCACGATCTCCACCGGCGCCACCAACTGGGGCGCGGCGTCGGACGTGCCGCCGATGCTCACCCGCACCTGGTTCCACACCGGCGTCTTCTTCGCGCGGGGCCGCGTCTCCCGGCAGTTCGAGGCTGAATATTATCAGGAGCAAGGCTTGAGCGAGCCCGAGACTCAGTCCTTGCTGCTCCCCGACACGGTGCTACCGCCGGGCCTCTCCACGCCGGAGGCGCGCGAGGCATGCCGGGCGCTCAAGGGCTCGATATTGCGCCAGGAGATCTACGCCCTCGACGGCACGGAGGCGGCCGGCCGCCCCTACAGCGTCTCCGAGCGCAACTACACGCTGCAGCCCATCCAGCCGCGCGGCGACAACCGGCACGCGGTGTTCTTCGCCCACCCCAGAGAGACGATCGATTTCCACTACGAGCGGAAGCTCTTCGCCATCGGCGGCCGCGCGCTGGCCGACCCGCGCGTGACGCATTCGTTCGTGCTCGCGGTGGACGACTATGGAAACGTTTTGCGGTCGGCCGCCGTCGGCTACGGCCGCCGCCACGACGATCCCGATCCGCTGCTCACCGCGGAGGATCGGAACGAGCAGAAGCGCCTGCGGATCTCCGCCGCGGAGAACCGTTTCACCAACCCCGTCCTGGAGGACGGCGCCTACCGCACCCCGCTGCCGAGCGAAGCCCGCACCTACGAGATCCTGAAGCTCAGGCCCGCTTCCGATCATCTTTTTCGTTTCGAGGAGATGCGCCGCGGGCTCGAGCGGGCCGGCGACGGCCGGCACGACCTGCCGTACGAGGACGTCCAGGCGAGCGGTGCCGTCGCGGACCATCCCTACCGCCGCCTCGTCGAACAGAAACGCACGCTCTACCGGCGCGACGACCTCGGCGGTCCGCTGCCGCTGGGCCGGGTCGAGCCGCGGGCCCTGCCGTTCGAGAGCCACTCGCTGGCCCAGACGCCGGGGCTGGTGGCGCAGATCTACGGCGACCGGGTGACGGACGCCATGCTGGAGACGGAGGGCGGATACCGGCACAGCGAGGGGGACGGCAACTGGTGGATTCCCTCCGGCGAGGTCTTCTACTCGCCGCGGGACGGCGATTCTCCGGATCGGGAGCTGGACCACGCGCGCCGGCATTTCTTCCTGCCGTGCCGCTTCCGCGATCCCTTCGGCCAGACCACCACAGTGATCCATGACGATCACGATCTGATGGTCTTGGAGACCCGCGACGCCTTGGGCAACCGCGCCACGGCCGGCGAGCGCGATGGGGAAGGAAACCTGATCGCTTCCGGCCTCGACTACCGCGTGCTCCAGCCGCGGCTGCTGATGGACGCCAACCGCAACCGCGCGGCCGTGGCGTTCGACGTCCTCGGCATGGTGGTGGGCACGGCCGTCCAGGGCAAGCCGGAGGAGACCCTGGGCGACTCGCTGGAAGGCTTCGCGGCCGACCTGCCGCCCTCTGTGATCGCGGCCCACCTGCGCGATCCGTTCGCCGATCCGCAGGGCATTCTCCAGCGGGCCACCACGCGGCTGGTCTACGACCTGTCCGCCTACCAGCGCACCCGCGGGCAGGCCCAGCCGCAGGGACCCGTGGTCCACGCCCTGGCGCGCGAAACGCACGACAGCGATCTGGCGCCGGGTCAGCCGACGAAGATCCAGCTCAGCTTCTCGTATTCCGACGGCTTCGGCCGCGAGGTGCAGCGCAAGGCGCAGGCTGAGCCGGGACCGGTGGAGAAGGGCGGCCCCGAGATCAAACCGCGCTGGGTCGGGAGCGGCTGGACGGTGTTCAACAACAAGGGCAAGCCCGTCCGGCAGTACGAGCCCTTCTTCACCGCCACGCATCGCTTCGAGCTGGCGCGGAAGGTGGGCGTCAGCCCCATCCTCTGCTACGACCCGGCCGGCCGCGTGGTGGCCACGCTGCACCCGAACCACACCTGGGAAAAGGTTGTCTTCGATCCGTGGCGGCAGGAGACCTGGGACGTCAACGACACCGTCCTGCTCGATCCGCGCGAGGACCCGGACGCCGGCGGCTTCTTCGTCCGTCTGCCCGAGGACGATGTCCTGCCCACCTGGTACGAGGAGCGCGCCGGGGGAGCGCTCGGGCGCCGCGAGCAGGACGCCGCGCGCAAGGCGGCCGTCCACGCCGGAACGCCCACCGCGGCCAGCTTCGACACCCTGGGCCGGCCCTTCCTGACCGTCGCGCACAACCGGTTCCTGCGGCACGACCTTCGGGTCGAGGAGCGCCTCGCCACCCGCGTCGTGCTGGACATCGAAGGCAACCAGCGGGAGATCGTCGACGCCAAGGACCGCGTCGTCATGCGCTACGACTACGACATTCTCAGCCATCGCATCCACCAGGCCAGCATGGAGGCCGGCGAGCGCTGGACGCTGAGCGATGT
>DASWRX010000146.1:0-8402 GCA_036402955.1 Thermoanaerobaculia bacterium | reverse complement strand
GCGCAGGGCGCGCAGCCGCTCCACCTGCTCCCGCTCGGCGGCGGGATCGATGCGCAGGACTTCCGTCGGCAGCTCCCCGTCCGCCGCGAAGGCGTTCACCCCCACCACGATCTCCCGCCTCTCCTCGACCGCCATCTGATAGCGGTAGGCCGCGTCGGCGATCTCCCGCTGCTGGAACCCCTGTTCGAGGCCCGCCAAGGCGCCTCCTATCTCGTCGATACGGCGGATGTAGTCGCACGACCGCTGGACGATCTCCTCCGTCCAGGCCTCGATCACGTAGGAGCCGCCCAGCGGATCGGCCACGTCCGCCACGCCGCTCTCGTTGGCGATCACCTGCTGCGTGCGCAGGGCGAGGCGGGCCGCCTCCTCGGTGGGGAGCCCCAGCGCCTCGTCGAGCGAGTTCGTGTGCAGCGACTGGGTGCCGCCGCAGACCGCAGCCAGCGCCTGGATCGCCACCCGCACCACGTTGTTCTGCGGCTGCTGGGCGGTGAGCGTCGAGCCGGCCGTCTGGGTGTGGAAGCGCAGCCAGAGCGAGCGCGGGTCCTTCGGGGCGAACCGCTCCCGGATCAGCTCGGCCCACAGCCGCCGGGCGGCGCGGTATTTCGCCACCTCCTCCAGGAAGTTGTTGTGGGCGTTGAAGAAGAAGGAGAGGCGCGGCGCGAAGCCGTCGATGCTCAAGCCGCGGTCGAGCGCCGCGGCCACGTAGGCGAGGCCGTTGGCGAGCGTGAAGGCCACCTCCTGCACCGCCGTCGAGCCCGCCTCACGCATGTGGTAGCCGGAGATCGAGATCGTGTTCCACTTCGGCACCCGGTCGGCGCAGAAGGCGATGATGTCCGTCACCAGCTTCAGCGACGGCTTGGGCGGATAGATGTAGGTGCCGCGGGCGGCGTACTCCTTGAGGATGTCGTTCTGCACCGTGCCGCCCACCTTCTCCCAGGGGACCCCCTGCTCCTCGGCCACCGCGAGGTAGAGGGAAAGGAGGATGGCCGCGGTGGCGTTGATCGTCATCGAGGTCGTCACCCGGTCGAGCGGGATGGCATCGAACAGCAGGCGCATGTCCGCGATCGAGTCGATGGCCACCCCGACGCGACCCACCTCGCCGCGGGCGACCGGATTGTCCGAGTCATAGCCGATCTGGGTCGGCAGATCGAAGGCGACCGAGAGGCCTGTGGTCCCCTGGGAGAGGAGATAGCGGTAGCGCCGGTTCGACTCGGCGGCGGAGGAGTAACCGGCGTACTGGCGCATGGTCCAGTGGCGCTTCCGGTACATGTCCGGATAGAGGCCGCGGGTGTACGGGAACTGCCCCGGATCGCCGACCTTCTCCTCATAAGGGATCGCCGCCACGTCCCGCGGCCGGTAGAAGCGCCGGATGGGGATCTCGGAGGAGGTCCGCCGCTCGGTGGCATCGGCGGCATCGGCGGGAGCGGGGCTCTCGGAGGTCTTCGTCTCGGTGGCCATGAAGGGATTCTATCCAGATCAGGCAGGGGACGGCCCGGATGTTAGAGTTGAGCCCATGGTCGATCCGCCTCCGATCTCTCCCGAAGAGGCCCGACAGCAGGCCGAGCGGGCCGCCCGGTTCCTGGCGGCGGACCCCCGGGTGAAGCTGATCTTCCTCTTCGGATCGGCCGCGGACCCGGACCGGAAGGTCCCCGTCGGCGACGTGGACCTCGCCCTGTGGATGGACCCTGTCCCCGAATTCCAGGACTTCCTGAGGCTGCGGGCCGGCGCCGTCGCCGCGGCGGGAGGAGAGATCGACCTGGTTCCCCTGAACGAAGCCGGCGTCGTCCTCGCCCATGAGGTGGCGGAGACCGGGATCTGCCTCCACGCCGACCCGCCGGAGCGGGAGACCGAGTTCGTCTGCCGGGCCATCATGCGCTATCTCGACTTCAAGCCCTACCTCGAGGAACAGTGGCGGCTCACCGGCGAGCGCCTCAAGGAGCGCCTGCATGGTCTTGCGAGTTGACGCCGTCGAGATCCGGCTCCTGCGCTTGGAGCAGGTGATCTCAGAGCTGGCGCGCCTCAACGAGGCCGACCCCGGGCAGTTCCGTGAGAATCCGCTGGAGATGTGGAAGGTCGAGCGGGGGCTGCAACTCGGCGCCGAGATCCTACTGGACATCGGCAACCACATCCTGGTGGCTCAGTACGGGGTCAGCTCCTTGGAGTACCGGGATATCTTCGAGCGCCTCGCCGATCGGAAGGTGCTCAGCCGCTCCGTTGCGGACCGGCTGAGCGGGTTGGCGGGGTTCCGGAACATCCTCGTCCACGATTACCTGGACCTGAATCCGGAGAAGGTTCTGGAGAATCTCCGCCGGGCTCCCAGGGACTTCAGCGAGTTCGCGCAAGAGGTCCGGGACTGGCTGGGCGCCCGGTCCGGGTGACGGTCACTGGCTGGCCTTGCCGCTGTCCGACGTCCTCCGGAACGTCAACGCCTGCTTGCTCGTCGCGTCGATGACGCGGATGGCTCCGGGCATCACCTGGAGCTGCCACTGGCCCACCTCCTGGCCCACGCCCAGGGCCTTCACGCAGTTGCCGGGATCCTGGGTGGTGCCGAGCCAGGTGGCCTGGCTGGAGCGCTGGAGGGAGAGGGTGCAGGCCGCCCGGATCTCGGTCGAGGAGAGCTGGTTGGGGTCCTGGGCTGCCGCCGCCGGGCCCTGGGTGAGATGGGGCGTGATGGTCACCAGCACCTGCGATCCCTGGTTGTCCAGGTGCAGGATGCCCTGCTGGCTCACGTCCTTGCCCTGGAATCTCCCCGACACCGTCGCGAGGAGGGTTCCGGCTTTCCCCGTGCCGCCCTGGCTGTCGATCTGCAGCCGCAGATCGGCGTCGTCGCGCTTGAGCTGGTACGAGCCCGCGAGCATCGAAGCGACCTCCGCGGCGTCTCCATGCCGGGTCGAGGAGCCCTTCGAGTCATCCGTCTGGGCGACCGCGGCGCCCTGCCAGCCCAGACCGGCGAGCAGGCCGGCCAGGACGATGAGGACGGATTTGTAGCTTCGCGATGAATTTTGCATAATCTCACCTCCAGCCCCCCGTCTTGCGAAAAGCATTCCAGAGAAGATGAAGGTTGTTTTCGGGGGAAATCCAGAACAAGGAGAATCCAAGATGCTTAGATTGAGCAGGGCAGGTTTCCTCTCTGTCGTTGCGGCTCTCGTCCTCGTCCTCGGCGCGACGTCGCCGGCCGCCGCGGCCAAGAAGCCCTCGACGGCCGCCGCCGGTCCGGTGGACCTCAACACGGCCACCCAGGCGCAGCTCGAGGCCCTGCCGGGCGTCGGCGCGGCCACGGCGAAGAAGATCGTCGCCGGCCGTCCCTACGCCTCCGTACAGGACCTCTCCCGGGCGGGCGTCTCCGCCAAGACGATCCAGAAGATCGCGCCGCTGGTCACCGCGAGCGGGGCCCCCGCGGCCCCGGCCGCTCCGGCCGCTCCGGCCAAGAAGAGCTCCCCGGCCAAGGGCTCCGCCAAGGCCGCGCCCGCCGGTCCGGTAGACCTCAACATGGGGACCCAGGCGCAGCTCGAAGCGCTGCCGGGCGTCGGTCCCGCCACGGCGAAGAAGATCATCGCCGGCCGTCCCTACACCGCGGTGGGGGATCTCGCCCGGGCGGGGGTCCCGGCCCGGACCATCACGCAGATCACGCCGCTGGTGACGGTGAACCCCCGCGCCCCGATGGCCTCGGGGAACTCGGCCGGCGTCGAGCCCGTCCGCCCGAGCTCGTCCCCCGCCGCGAAGACCGCTCCGGCTCCGGGCACGCCCGGCCATCTGTCCCCTTCCCAGATCACCGCCCAGGTTCCCCCCTCCCCGGGCATGGTGTGGGTCAACCTCGAGACCAAGGTCTTTCACCGGGCGGGCGATCCCTGGTACGGCAAGACCAAGAAAGGGCAGTTCATGACCGAGGCCGACGCCGTCAAGGCCGGCTATCGCGAGGCGAAGAAGGGCGGCAAGGCGAAGACGCCATAGCTCGGAGCTGATCTTCGTTTCGGGCGGGGTCGGCCCAGAACCGTCCCCGCTCTCCTTCCCACCTCTACATGGCGTTTTCCTCAACCCTCCGTACGGGCCGCGTAAATCCGGCTGTGGAAATCTTGTCGAGAAGGTGAGGATTGTAAGACATTCCTCGGAAGCTCGCCCCGTTATAGGGGCCGGGCGCGTGACAACCCACAACATCTTGTGGTTTTCCTCTTGACAGGGACCCTGGGCGGGCGTAGTTTTGGAGATGCGGCTATCACGGTTGCAACCCATGCACGAGAGCTTCCGATCTTATCCAGGCGAGGCGAAGCCAGGGACTTCGGTCCGGAGGAATGGCTCGACCGGCCTGATCTGTAGTCCTCCACTGGGAGCATTGCTGTAAAAGGTCCGTCGTGGGCGGGCGCGGCCCTGCCGTGCCCGTCGAAGGGTCAACGAGCGAATCACACCGAGGAGAGAGAGCCCATGGAGCCCCATTCCCCCTTGCATTCCGACGAGGCGAGAGGCAGAGCTGTCCGTAACCGGCCGGTGGCGGCCGGCGCGAGCCCCCACAAGACGGAAATCCCGGAGCCGGTCCCCGCGCGGGGCCTCAGCTTCGAGCGTTACTACACGACGCCCGGGGTGGACCCCTTCGACACCGTGGAGTGGGAGCTGCGCAATGCCGTGATCTCGAACGAGAAGGGGGAGAAGGTCTTCGAGCAGAAGGACGTGGAGATGCCCAAGTCCTGGTCGCAGACGGCGACCAACGTGGTGGTCTCCAAGTACTTCCGGGGCCAGCTCGGCTCGCCTGACCGGGAGCGCAGCGTCCGCCAGCTCATCGGCCGGGTGGCCGACACCATCGCGGCCTGGGGCCGCGCCGGCGGCTACTTCGCCGCCGAGGAGGACGCCCAGACGTTCCACGCCGAGCTCAAGCACATCCTCCTCTACCAGTACGCCTGCTTCAACTCGCCGGTCTGGTTCAACGTCGGCATCGAGCCCAAGCCCCAGTGCTCGGCCTGCTTCATCAACGCGGCCGAGGACACCATGGACTCCATCCTCACCCTGGCCAAGACCGAGGGCATGCTCTTCAAGTACGGCTCCGGCACCGGCAGCAATCTCTCCAAGCTCCGCTCCTCGCGCGAGCCCCTGGCCGGCGGCGGCACCGCCTCCGGCCCGGTCTCCTTCATGAAGGGGTTCGACGCCTTCGCCGGCGTCATCAAGAGCGGCGGCAAGACCCGCCGGGCCGCCAAGATGGTGATTCTCGACATCGACCATCCGGACATCGTCGACTTCATCAAATGCAAGGAGGTCGAGGAGCGCAAGGCCTGGGCCCTGATCGACGCCGGCTTCGAGGGGGGCTTCAACGTCCCCGGCGGCGCCTACGACTCGATCGCCTACCAGAACGCCAACCACTCCGTGCGGGTGACCGACGACTTCATGAGCGCCGTCCTCGCCGACGGCGAGTGGTCGACGCGCGCCCGCATCAGCGGCCAGCCCATGGACACCTACAAGGCCCGCGACCTGATGAAGATGCTCTCCGACGCGGCCTGGGTCTGCGGCGATCCCGGCATGCAGTACGACACCACGATCAACGACTGGCACACCTGCGCCAGCACCGATCGCATCTACGCCAGCAATCCCTGCAGCGAGTACATGTTCCTCAACGACACCGCCTGCAATCTGGCCTCGCTCAACCTGATGCGCTTCTTCGACGCCGACAAGGGCTTCGACGTCGAGAGCTTCAAGAACACCTGCGAGGTGGTGATCTCCGGCATGGAGATCATCGTCGGCAACGCCAGCTACCCGACCCCCCGGATCGGCGAGAACTCCCACAAGTTCCGGCCGCTGGGGATCGGCTATGCCAACCTCGGCGCCCTGCTGATGGCGCGCGGTCTGCCTTACGACTCCGACTCAGGGCGAGACTACGCGGCGGCGATCACGGCGCTGATGTCCGGCGCCTCCTACGCGCAGTCGGCGCGCATCGCCGAGGCCATGGGGCCGTTCGATGAGTTCGCGCCCAACCGCGAGCCGATGCTGCGGGTGATGCGCAAGCACCGCGACGCGGTCAAGACGATCGACGCCGCCCACGTGCCCATGGACCTGCTCCAGGCTGCCAAGCGCTCCTGGGACGAGGTGGTCCAGCTCGGCGACGAGCACGGCCTGCGCAACAGCCAGATCTCCGTGCTCGCTCCCACCGGCACCATCGCCTTCATGATGGATTGCGACACCACCGGCGTCGAGCCCGACATCGCCCTGGTCAAATACAAGAAGCTGGTCGGCGGCGGCATGATCAAGATCGTCAACAACACGGTTCCCGCCGCCCTCAAGCGCCTCGGCTACGGGAAGGAAGAGATCCGCGCCATCGTGGAGTACATTGACGAGAGCGACACGATCGAGGGCGCGCCCTACCTGAAGGAAGAGCACCTGCCGGTCTTCGACTGCGCCTTCAAGCCGGCTCAAGGGGCGCGCTCCATCCATTACATGGGCCACCTGAAGATGCTGGCGGCGGTGCAGCCGTTCATCTCGGGCGCGATCAGCAAGACCATCAACATGCCCGAGGCGTCTACCTCGGAGGACATCCTCCAGGCCTACGTCGAGGGCTGGCAGATGGGGCTCAAGGCGGTCGCCATCTACCGCGACAACTGCAAGCGCAGCCAGCCGCTCTCGACCAAGAAGGACAAAAAGGAAGAGGCCGCCGTCGTGCCGCTCCAGGAGCGCCGGGCGGTGCGGCGCAAGTTGCCCGACGAGCGCCAGGCGATCACCCACAAATTCTCGATCAACGAGTTCGAGGGCTACCTCACCGTCGGTCTCTACGAGGACGGCACGCCGGGCGAGATCTTCCTGGTGATGGCCAAGCAGGGCTCGACCATCTCCGGCCTGATGGACTCGCTGGCGACCGCGATCTCGATCGCGCTCCAGTACGGGGTGCCGCTGCAGACGCTGGTGGACAAGTTCAGCCACACGCGCTTCGAGCCCTCGGGCTTCACCAAGAACAAAGAGATCCCGATCGCCAAGTCGATCACCGACTACATCTTCCGCTGGCTGGCCTCGAAGTTCCTCTCCCGCGAGGACAAGATCGCTGCGGGCGTGGTGCTCCGCGAGGACCTCGCCGGAGACATGCCGGCCTCCCTGCCCCTCGCCGGCGGCGGCCGTCTCGAGACCGTCGCCCAGGCCATCAATCACGAGATGGCCCGGCCCACCTTCCTCTACCAGCAGGACGCCCCGAGCTGCCACGACTGCGGTTCGATCATGGTGAGGAACGGGAGCTGCTACAAGTGCCTGAACTGCGGGTCTACGAGCGGGTGCAGCTAGGGCGAGCGTCTTGAAGTCGGGGCGGGGCTCGTCCCCGCCCCCCGCCCTGAAAGGGCGGCCGTTCACGATGATCTGCCGCCCCTTCAGGGCTCGATCTGTTTCGTGGGCCCGGTCCCCGGGGCTGGCGCCCCGGGCTATTCAACCCTCGCCCTTGCAGGGCGCTCGGACCCAGCCCCAACGGAGCGTCGGAATAGAGCCTAGGTTTTAATACCAGGGATGCGGCACTGAATCTCTGTCCGGCCCAACGGGCCGGGAGAGCATAGCCCAGGGTTGAGGCCGAAGGCCGATACCCTGGGTAGACAAGGCACCCTACAATCAATGCGGCCTGAAGGGCCGCGAGAGGCTCCGCCCCCGTTCGCCTCACGGTCCTTAAATTCTCGCGACCTTTCAGGCCGCATGTGCTCTCGGCCTTCTGACCCAGGGCATCGGCCTTCGGCCTCAGCCCTGGGCTATGTTCTCCCGGCCCGTTGGGCCGGTGGTAGGCCGGATCTGGACCTGCTGACGGAGCCTTGAGAGATACCGGCCCGATTGCCTGGCTCGACTTCAATCCCTCGCCTCGGGCGCTCCGAGGTCACGTCTCGCGTGGCGCCGCGATCGTGAAGAGGAATCCGTCCGGATCGCGAAGCCGGAACATGCGGGTGCCCAGGACGGTCGCCGGCTCCGTGGCGAATTCGCCGCCCCGCGAGCGGACCCGGGCGGCGAGAGCGTCGATGTCCTGCTCCGTCGTGATCTGTAGCGAGAAGCCCGCGCCCTTGACCCGGTCCAGACCCTTGGCGCCATCATCCTGGACGAGCAGGATATTCACCGCTCCCGCGCTCACCCTCACGGCCAGCAGGCGCCCGTCGCGGTGATGCTCTCGGTCGACGGCGAAGCTCACCACGTCTCGATACCAGGCCAGGCTGGTTGCCAGGTCGCGCACCGTCAGCGCGGCCTCGAGGCTGCGCGCGACGAGCGCGTCCGGCGAGAGGGCGTCGTCGCCCGTGGGAATGGTCGATGCATCGTGGGTCATGGCAGGCTCACTCTGGGAAATTAGTGCCTAGGGCGGACGGTCGCCTTCATGCTAGAACAAGGCGTCTAAAAGGTTAAGACGCCCTGAGAGCCCGCCCAGGTAGGCGAGGAGCTCGCCTTGGTAGACGAGGGATGTGTGTACGAGGTTG
>DASWRX010000145.1:0-10560 GCA_036402955.1 Thermoanaerobaculia bacterium | reverse complement strand
GCCGTTCAAACCCTCGAAGACCCTCTGGATTCTCCTCGTCCTTCTCACGCTCCTGGCATTGGCCGGCTGCCGCGGCAAGGAGCGGGAGGACGTCGCGTCCGTGGCGGGCGCGGGGGCGCATCCTCCCCGGCGGGTGTTCTTCATCACGGTGGACACGTTGCGGGCCGATCACATGAGCCTGTATGGGTATCCGCGCGCCACGACGCCGGGCCTGCAGGCGCTGGCGGCGGGCGGGGTGACCTTCGACCGGGCGATCACCCAGTGGCCGAAGACGGGCAGCTCGTTCGCCGCCATGTTCACCGGCATGTATCCGCACACGACCGGCCTCACCCACAAGGCGGCGCTGCGCATCCCGGACCCGTATCTGACGCTGCCGGAATTCTTCAAGGAGCAGGGCTACCAGACCTTCGGCGTGGTCTCCAACGCCGTGCTCGGCGCCAAGCTCGGCTGGAACACCGGCTTCGACGAGTTCCAGGAGACCTGGGGGGGCGGCGAGCTGCCGGACGATCCCAAGGCGTTCCGTCCCCTGGCGAGCGCCCCGAGGGTGAACGCCCTCGCCGTGCCGCTGCTCCGCAAGTACGCCACGGCGGACCGCCTGTTCGCCTGGATCCACTACTCGGACCCGCACGCGCCCTACATCCTGCCGGAGGGCGCGAAAGACCCGTTCCTCGGCGACGCCGTGTTCCGCGGCCCCGGCGACCGGCCGATCCCGAAGCGCCTGGTGGCCAAGGGGTATACCCTCGAAGGCCACACCGATCTCAAGTATTACGTGGCCCAGTACGACGCCAACGTGCTGGTGGCCGACGGCTACATCCGGAAGCTCCTCGACGAGATGCGCTCGCTGGGGCTGCTCGAGGACAGCCTGATCGTCTTCGCCGCCGATCATGGCGAGGAGCTGGGGGAGCACAACTCCTGGTTCGAGCACGGGCCGCTGCCCTACAACACCACCGCCCACGTGCCGCTTTTTTTTGTCCTGAATGGCGGGATGAACGGTCTGCCGGCGGGACGGCGGATCGACCGGCCGGTGGAGCTGATCGACATCTATCCGACCCTGCGCGAGGCGGTGGCGCCGGACCGCCAAGTGCCCGGCCTCGAAGGGCACAGCCTGTGGCCCCTGATGCGGGGAACGCCGGGCGCCGGGTCCAAAGATCCAGCGCGGGCCGATCTCTTCCGCGAGGCCTTCTCGGAGGCCGGCCATCATCCGAACCTCTACCACAGCGTGCAGGAGGGGATCTGGAAGCTGGTCTTCAACTCGGGCGGCCCGCACTCCCGCGCCGCCGGCTCGCCCACGGCCGGCTTCGAGCTCTACAACCTGGCTGAAGATCCCCTGGAGATGAACGACCTCGCCGCCTCCAAACCGGAGGAGGTGCGGCGGCTGCGGCGCGATCTCGTGGCCTGGATCCGCAAGGCCAAATCGATGGGGGACGAGGACGAGGTCAACGATCAGACCGAGCGCGCGCTGCGGGCGCTCGGGTACGTGAATTAAGGCTTGCTCTGCCCGAAGCTGGCGGCCAGGATAGCGAGGTCCAGGCCGTCGATCCGGCCGTCGGCGTTGAAGTCGGCGGCGGCGCTGTAGTTGGCGTTGCCCTGGAGGGCGCCGAAGTGGAGGGCGAAGAGGACGAGGTCGGTGCCGTCCACCCGGCCGTCGGCGTTGAGGTCCCCCTGCAGGCTGGAGCCCTGGATGGTAAAGCTGGAGATCTGGCGGTCGATCACGTTCGGCGGCGTCGCGAGGTCGCGGGAGCGCAGGCCGAGGGTCACCGTGCCGCTGAGCGGAGCGGCGGGCTGGTAGGTGAGCGTGGCATGCTGGGCCGTGCCCTGCGGTACCGCCTGGACGACCTGGCCGTCGACCAGCAGGAAGGTGTTGGCGAGGTCGATGCCGGTGCCGAAGTCCCAGACGTCCACCTGGATCGGCGTGGCGGGGTTGACGTTGGCCGCGCCGCTGGCGGGCGTGATGACGCCGGGGACGGGGGAGACGGCGTCGATGCCCCGGATCACGTTGTAGAAGACGCGGGCGAGGATGTCGTAGCCCGCCGCGTTGGGATGGCCCACGTGGTCGTCCGGCGCGTTGCTGTAGAAGCTGCCGAAGAGGTTCGGCAGGTTGCGGAAGACCTCGTTGGGATCGGCCTCGCGCCGCTGGCGCTGGCCCGCGAGGTTGCGGATGCGGCCGTTGAGCTGGTCGGTCAGCACGTTGTCGGGATCGACCTTGGCGTCGGGCGGGCGCGGGATCACCGTGGCGTGGATCACGCCCAGGCCCAGCGCCTCGGCGTGGCTGGCCATGGTATCGAGGTCGAAGATGGTGGTCTCGAAGGAGATGGCCTTGTTGATGTCGTTCGTCCCCTCCATCAGGAGGAGGACGTCGCCGGGCTTGCCATGGGCGAGGACCTGGTCGATGCGCGACAGGCCGTCGGGGGTCTTCTCGCCGGGCACGCCGTCGTTCTCCACCGTGGCGGTGACGCCGACCGACTGGAGGAGCGACTCGAGCCGCGGCGGGTAGCCGGTCTGGGGCCGCGCCGGATCGTCGCCCACGCCGGCGGTGATGCTGTCGCCGAAGGCGAGATAGGTGATCGGGGCCGTCTGCGCGGAGACCCGCGCGGCGGCCGTTCCCAGCAGCCCCAGCAGGGCACCGAGAAAGAGAGCGGCGGCGGGGCTCCGGCGCTGTCTCACGGGACCTTTTCCAGCGCCGCCGCGGCGCTCACCTTCTGGGCGGGCCAGCGCATGCGGACCAGGCCGCCCGTGACGGCGACGACGGGCCGGTCCAGCGAAGAGGCCACAGAGGCCCGGGCCTTCACGCGGCCCTGGGCGTCGAGGTCGAGGACGGACCAGCCGCGGGGTGAGGCGTCGAGATAGAGCAGCCGCGGACCGCCCACGAACGTGGGGTAGAGCGAGCCGGACGGGCCGGCGGCGTGCTCGTCGCGCCATTCTCCGCCCTGGGCGGGATCGAAGCGCGCCAGCCGCAACTGATAGCCGTGGCCGTCGTAGCGGCTCCAGGCGGCGAGGGCGCCGCCGTCCGGCTTGGCCACGATCGCTGGGGTGATGTCGGGCACGGAGTTGTTGGCGTGGAGGCGCTTCACGGGCTGCCAGACGTTGCCCACCCGGCGGCTCCAGACGATCTCGTCGTCCTGGCCGTCGAAGGCGCTCCAGGCGAGGAGCCAGGAGCCGTCGGTCAGCACGGCGCCGGTCAGCGCGAGCTGGCTTCCGGGACCGGGGAAGGAGACGCGCTCGGCCGGCTGCCACTCCTGGCCGGTCCAGGCGGCGGCCCGCGCGGAGAGCGTGCGGTCGCCGTCCCCCTCCATCCAGGCGAGGCCGGCGAGCCGGCCGCCGTCCACCAGCAGCACGGGTCCGCGCCGCTCGCGGCTCTCCTGGCCGGGCGGCTCGGGGAGCGGCTGGGAGGCGCGGTCATCGCCGCGCAGCAGGAACAGGCGCCGGCCGCCCGCCGCGTCCGGCACGCTGCCGGCCGCCACCCAGCCGCCGTCGATCGCCGCGAAGGCGGAGACCTCGGCCCGCGCCGGCATCGGCACCTGCACCGCGCGTCCGCCGGGAAGCTCGATGCGGACCGCGCCCTCCAGGGGGAGCAGCGTCAGCCCCTGGCCGTTCCCCTGACCATTCGGAAACGCCTGGATGGGCTCGTCCTGGGCGCCGGCCACGGTCGCGGCCAGGAACAGGACTCCCCACAGGAGGTGAAGAGTCAGGCGATGGAGAGGCGATGGGCGCACGTGCGGTATCCTACCGCAGTTCCGGAACCCCCGCCGGACCAGGGAAATTTCGTCTTATTGTTGGGGCAATCGGAAAGAAATCGGAAGGAAAGTTGCTAAGAGACTGGTCCCGTCCACTCCTCGCGCTCGCCCTCTGCGCCCTGGCCCTGGGCTGCTCCCGCAAGCCACAGGTGCCGGTCCACAAGGGTCCGATCGTGCTGATCACCATCGATGCCCTGCGGGCGGACACCGTGGGCGCCTTCGGCGGTCCGCCGAAGATCATGCCGGCGCTCAGCGGCCTCGCCCGGGAGGCCACCTGGGCCGGCCGCGCGGTGTCGCCGTCGAGCTGGACGGTGCCGTCCATGGCCGCGATCTTCACCGGCTTCCAGCCCTGGCGGGCGCGGAGCTGGGCGAACGACCGCTCCGTGCTCGACGAGCGGCTGGTCACCCTGCCCGAGTCGCTGAAGCAGGCGGGATACCGCACCGCCGCCTTCCGCTCCAACCACTGGCTGGAGGCCCAGTTCGGCTATGCCCAGGGGTTCGACGAATTCCGCTACCTGCGCGAGGGGAAACGGGCCGAGCGCTACCTGGGCGGGCTCAAGGGCGGGCGCGACTTCGTCTGGATCCACATCCTGCCGCCGCACGCGCCGTACATCCGCCGCGATCCGCTGCTCGAGCGGCTGGACGAGATCCCGCCCGACCTGCCGCGGGAGGTGCGGCCGCTCGACCTCGAGCCGTACTTCGATCCCGCGGTGAAGCTGCCGGCGGACAAGGAACGGCTCTTCCGCGCCATGTACCGGCTGAACGCCGCCTACTCCGACCAGGTGCTCTCCCGGCTGCTGGCGGCGCTGAAGCGGAGCGGGCAGTGGGACAGGACCCTGCTGGTGGTCACCGCCGATCACGGCGAGGAGTTCGGCGAGGAGGGGCAGATCGCCCACGGCGGCAACCTCGGGCACGTGCTGGTGGAGGTGCCGCTGGTGGTCAAGCTGCCGGCCGGCTTCCAGCGGCAGCTCGCCATGCCGGCCCGCGGCCACGTCGCCAACGTGCGGGTGGCCTCAACGCTGATCGAGGCCGCGGGCGGGAAGCCCCAGCCGGGCGCGGCACCCAGCCTCTTCCAGCCGTTCGACAAGGGCGCGCTCTCCGAGCTCTACCTGGGCAACGGCGTCAACCGCTTCTCGCTCGTGGACGGCGACCTCCAGCTCCTCTGGGAGAGCCGCTTCGGGCCGCCCGAGAAGGATTATTACCGGGCCCGCTACGCCGGCATCGGCGGCCAGCCCGCGCCGCCGCTCGCCGAGCCGTTCGAGGCCATCTTCGGCCGGCTCGACCGCGAGTTCTCGGGCGTCCTGCCGCTCACCGGCCGGCGCGGCGATCCGCCGACGCTCTCCCTGGTGCGCTGGACCCCGGCGGGCGTCCAGCCCCTGAACGATCGCCGCGAGATCGACCGTATGGCCCGCCAGCTCAAGAACGCCTGGCTGGCCGCCAACGGCGCCGAGGCGCCCCCCGGCCTCGCCAGCGAGCGCCAGCCCAAGCTCACGCCGAAGGACGAGGAGGATCTGAAGGCGCTGGGCTATATCGCTGGGGGGAAAGGCGGGGGGAACTGAGGGCCGCGACCGCCGCCGCCGCCAGGAACACTCCATTCATCGCCGCCACCGTCCACGCGAACTCCAGCGGCGAGCCGCGGAACACGGCGAGCGCCGCGGCCTCCAGCGGCACCAGCAGGGGGAGCAGCGTCCAGAAGCGCGGCCGGCCCGTGGACAGCCGGTAGAGCAGCAGGGCGTTGCTGAAGGACATCAGCGACATGGCGATCCCCAGCGGCAGCACGAGGTCCGCCGCGCCCTGGTAGCCGCGCCCGCCCACGGCCCGCATCAGGAGATCCGGGAAGAGAGCGAAGACGGCGATCACCGGTGCCACGCAGAGGCCGAGCAGCCCCAGCGTGCCGGCGAGAACGCGCCGCGCCCGGCCGCTCCCCGCGACCGCCGCCGCGGCCGAGTGCGGGAACGCCGCCCTGGTGACCGCCGCCGTGCCGAGCAGGATCGATTTGCCGAGGAACGAGGCGACCGCGTAGCCGCCGGCCACCGCGTCGGGGAAGAAGGCCCGCGCCAGCAGCACGTCGAGGCTGTAGAAGCCCATCACCGTGGCCGTCACCACGAACACCGGCAGGCTGTAGCGATAGATGTCCGGCGCCGGCGCGGGAGCCGCCGGAGTGGCGTAGACGTCGCGCAGGGGAAGGTACGAGAGGGCGAAGGCGATGCAGAGGCTGAGGCCGATCCCCGCCACGGCGCCGTACTCCCGGGCGCCGATCCAGACCAGCCCGATGCCGACGGCGAGCTTGGCCAGCACCTCCCAGATCATGTTCAATCCGAGATCCCCGAAACGCTTCCAACCCTGGAGCGCCCCACGGTGGACCGGCAGCAGGCCCACCCCCACCAGCGACAGGCCGAAGCAGGCCATCAGCGGATACGGGATGCGCAGCCAGCGCCCGAGCGGCACCGCCGCCAGGAGATAGAGGGCCGCCAGCGCCAGCGTGGCCCGGCCCCCCTTGCGCAGCGCCCGGCGGAGGAGATCGTGGAGGCGCCCGGCGTCGGGCTCGTGCGCCGTGTAGCGGGCGAGGACCGTCTGCACCGATTCGGCGAAGACGTTCAGCACGTAGAGAATGGCGAGCAGCGCCGCGACCGCTCCGTACCCGGCCGGTCCGAGCAGCCGCGCCATGGCGATGTGGAAGGCGAAGTGGAGGGCGCTCGCCAGGTTGAGCGTCACCAGGAGCAGGGCGCTCCCGCCGAGCAGGCCGGACGGAGAGAGCCGAGGAGCTTTCAAGGGTGTGCCGGAGCCGCCGCCGGCCGCCACTCGTAGAGCTGCAGGCCGAAACCTTGCGGCGGAGCGTCCGGCACGGAGGGGATCCGCACCCGCACCTCCTGCCCGGTGAACGCGAAGCGCGGGCTGGTCTGGAAGGTGCGGTTGAGCCGGCGGCCGGTGCTCTCCAGCGGCACCGGCTGGCCGCCGGGATCGAGCCGCAGCTCGTCCACGTCCGGCCCCGCCGCTCCCCGGGCCACCCAGAGCACGAGCGAGAAGGCCTCGCCCGGCCTGGCGAGCCCCGCGGGCAGCCGGGCCACGAGGAAGGGCGGCCCCCCCTCCGGCCGCCGCACCCGGAGATCGACGGGGTCTCCCACGGCCTGCCAGAGATGGTGCAGGACCACGATCGGCTCGCCGAGGCTGCGGAACCAGCGGTCGTCCACGATCTCGACCTGATCCTTGGGCAGGCGGGCCATGCGGGCGCGGTAGAAGGCGGCGCCCGGACCGTCGAGCCGGCGCCGCGGGAAGATCTCGGCGTCCGCCCGATCGAGCACGGCGGCAGGGACGGCGGTGAGCCGGTCCACCTTGGTCACCACCGGCCGGCGCGCCTTGCCGCCGGTGTTGAAATCTCCCAGCGACCGCTCGTAGACGACCTGGCGCAGGCCGAGCGGATCGAGCTCGGGGAGGAGCGCCTCGTTCATCCACTCGAAAGTGGTGGGCACCACGTGGACGTAGACGACCGTCCCTTGCTGCGCGAGGAGCGCCACGCCGACGCCGAGCCCGATCAGGGCCGCCACCGGCCGCCAGGCCAGCCACGGCAGGCGGACCGCCAGGAACCGCCACGTCTCCACCATGGCCCACGCGGCGGTGAGCGAGGAGAAGGGGACGACCGGCAGGTAGTTCTGCCCGCGGAACAGCGTCATCCCCAGCGCGTGGACGGCCGAATAGCCCAGGAGCAGGCTCAGGACCAGCATCCAGCCGAGCCGCCGCTCCGGGGTTTCCCCGGGAGCAGCCTCACCGGCAGCGGGCCGGACGATCCGCCACAACAGGCCCACGATGCCGAGCCCCACGAAGGCGGTGACGATCGGGCCGTGGTGCTCGATCAGGAACGCGACCTGGCGCTCGAACACCACCCAGTGATTGCTTTTCTCCTCGGCTCCCTTGGCCGCGTAGCCGTTGACCAGCTTGGGGATGAACTCGAACACCACGTCGAGGAACGGGTTGAGCGCCACGAAGGTGACCACCGAGGCCACCCCCGCCAGCGCCAGCCACCGCCACTGCCGGCGGTCGCGCCGGCCCGCGATCAGCACGGCGGCGGCGATCGGGATCGCCGAGGCGATCGCCGTGTATTTGGTCGAGACGCCGAGCCCGATGCCGAAGCCCACCAGCAGGAAGCGGCGGAGCGCGGGGCGGAAGGCCGCCAGGAGCGTCCAGTAGAAGGTCAGCACCACCAGGAGGATGACCAGGATGTCCGGCTTGAACTCGGACGAGCTCAGCACGTGCCGGCCGAATGCCGCCAGGATTGCCGCCGCCAGCAGCCCGACCTCGGGCGAATCGATGCGCCGGCCGATCAGGAAGAGCAGCCACAGGCTGAGCGTGCCGTAGATCACGTTGATCATGCGGCAGAGCCAGTAGGCGGTGGGGGAGTAGCCGTCGCTCGTCTCGCTGTAGATCGAGAACGGCGGGTAGCCGGTGACCCCGTGGAGCCACTCGCTGGCGGCGAGCACCGCGGTCTGGGGCAGGTAGGAGAGGCTCAGGTAGAAGGCGTGCCGCGGCCGGAAGTCGTGGTGCAGGAGGATCCCCGAGACGTTCTTGAGCGGGAAGCGCTCGTCGTAATAGCGGCTGGCGTCGAGCCCGTGGCCGGCATCCCAGGTCCGCAGGGCGAAGCTGACCAGGAGGAGCGCGGCGAGGGCGAAGCCGATCCAGCGCTGCGGCTCGGGGGTGGAGTCGGGATGGACCATGGGTGTCGGTTGCACGGCGATTGCCTGAAAAGCGGGGCGGATGGTAGCATGCGCCGTCCTCCTCCCCAGCCAGCCGGCAGGTTCCCGTGCGCCCATCCACGATCTTGCGGAACGACGAGCAGCCCGGCGTTCTCATCTGCCTGCTCTACTACCTGCCGCACCGCACGGGGTTGACCCTCTACGTGCGGCAACTCGCCGAGCGGCTGGCCGCGCGGGGCCACCGGGTGACCGTCCTCTGCGCCCACCACGCTCCGGAGACGCCGTTCGGTGAATCGATCGAGAACGGCGTGCGGGTGGTCCGCCTGTGGCCGCTGCCGTTCGCCGTCAGCCGCGGCATGATCCTGCCCGGCTATCCCAAGGCGCTCTTCCGGCTGATCCGCGAGCACGACGTGGTGAGCGTCCACACGCCCATGTTCGAGACGGCGCTGATCGGGCTCGCCGCGCGGGCGGCGGGCAGGCGGGTGGTGATCACCCACCATGGCGACCTGGTGCTGCCGGCGGGGGCGCTCAACCGCATCATCACGGCGGTGATGTTCGCCTGCTACCGCACCCTGGCGAACGCCGCCGCGGCGCTGGTCTGCCACACGCTGGACTACGCCCGCCATTCCGAGTACCTGAAACCCTACCTGGACAAAGTCGTGGTGATCCCGCCGTTCGTGGACGTGCCGGCTCCGGATCCCGAGCGGGTGCGCGAGCTGCGCCGCGCCTGGTCGCCCGCCGGCGGGCCGATCATCGGCTTCGCCGGCCGCTTCGTCGAGGAGAAGCGGCCGGACCTGCTGATCCGCTCGCTGGAGGTGGTCAACCGCACCTTCCCGGACGCGCGGATCGTCTTCGCCGGCCAGCACCAGATCCCCTACGAGTCCTACTGGCCGCGCCACCGGCCGCTGGTGGACCGCTTCCGCGATCAGCTCACTTTCCTGGGCGTCGTGCCCTCGCCGCAGGACATGGCGGATTTCTACGCCGCCTGCGACGTCCTCGCCCTGCCGAGCGACACCGAGTGCTTCGCCCTGGTGCAGGTCGAGGCCATGCTCTGCGGCACCCCCGTGGTGATGACCGACACTCCCGGCGGCCGCGTCCCCGTGCAGCTCACCGGCATGGGCAAGATCGTGCCCCGCGGCGACTGGAAGGCCCTGGGCGAGGGAATCGTGGAAGTCCTGAGGGATCGAGCCCGCTTTGTCCGTCCCGCCGCGGAGATCGAGCGGCATTTCTCGGCGGAGGAGACGATCAGGCGATATGAGGAGCTGTTCCGGAGGTATGCGGCGGCGGCGGAGGCCGAGGAGCGGGGTCTCAAGTCTGCGCCGACGTCCGGGTGGCCTTCCGCGCCTTCAGGCACAGATTGACCGTCGACCGCCCCGGCGGCTCGTTCATCCGGTTCCCGCGGTCGATCCGGTTGAGCAGCTTGAGCCCGAGATTGACGGGGTGGAGCGGGCTGCCGGCGTCGGAATCGAAGCTGCCGCGGTCGGCCACGTCGGCCAGGCCGCGGCCGAGGATGCCGGACTCCAGGAGCGGCTTGCCGAGGCCGTAGAGCAGGTTGTGGACGAACGGGAAGGCGTGGTGGGTGAAGGAGCGCTCCGCCTCGACCGCGAAGCCCGCTGTGATCGCCGCCGCCCGCAGTTGCTCCGGCGTGTAGAGGCGGACGTGGAAGGCCCAGATGCCGGCGAGCGGGCCGCGGCCGATGTGCGTCCCGAAGAGCGTCTCCAGGGTTTTGTTGATCGGGTCCCACCAGAAGGGGTAGTCGGCGTGGGGCACGGTGATCAGCGCCAGCCCGCCCGGTTTGAGCACGCGGCGGATCTCGCGCAGGGCGTCCATGTCGCGGTCGACGTGCTCCAGGATCTCGGAGAGGATCACCGCGTCGAAGGTCGCGTCCGGGAAGGGGAGATCGTAGATCGAGGCATTGCCCACCAGGACGGACGGCAGGCGGGCCGTGTTGCGCCGCGCCTTGCGGAGATAGGGGAGCTCCAGGTCGACGCCGAAGAGCCGGGCGGTGCCCAGGTGGCGCAGCATCTTGAGGTAGAAGCCGCGGCCGCACCCGCAGTCGAGGATCGTCTGGCCGTCCGTCGGTCCCAGCCACTCGAAGATCGTCCACGCCCGCCGCTTGAAGGCCATGTCGGCCTCCT
>DASWRX010000144.1:0-5515 GCA_036402955.1 Thermoanaerobaculia bacterium | reverse complement strand
CGGATGGCGGAGCTCAAGCGGGTCGCCGAGGAGATGGTTCCCATCTTCTCCTCCCGCCAGATCCACCGCGAAGCCCTGGCGGCGCTCGCCTACTGGCGGCAGGCCGTCGAGGCCGAGCAGGCCTGCGCCAACCTGGTCGCGGGGATCGCGTCCTTCCTCAAGCGGGCCCGGCACGATCCGGAGCTGCGCTTCCAGAGGCCGGAGTAGGTCGCCTACGGCTTCGGCTTGAAGTCGAAGCCGACCGTCACGGTCTGCCGGGGAGCGACCGTCACGTCCCGGGTCTGGGTTCCCAGCGTCTCGTGCCAGGCCTCCAGCGTGTAGCGGCCCGGCGGGAGGTTGCGGATCGAGAAGCGGCCATCCTCGCCGCTGACGGTGTAGTAGGGATGGGGCAGGACGCCGATGTAGGACGTCATCCAGGGGTGGAGATCGCACCTCACCGGCACCATCACCTCCGGCTTGTCCAACCGCTTGTCGGCCGGCGGCGTGCCCTGGGCCTGCGGCTCGTTGAACTCCGTGTTCGCCACCGGCACGGCGTGAACGTTGTGGAGGGTCGCGTCGCTGTTCGTGAACTCCACCGTCTGGCCCACCTGCACGCCCAGGACGCGCGGCGAATAGAGGCAGCCGCGCTGGTCCACCCGCTTCTTCTCCGCCGGCGCCGGGAAGCTCCTGCCTTCGAGACCGCTCTTGACGTAGACGAAGACGTTGGCGAGCTTGCCGCCCTTGAGGGCGATCTCGTTGGTATCGACCGGCTCGGGGTGCGCGGCGGCGCAGGCCGGGTCCCCCTGCATGGAGATCGGCTTGTCGGTGTCCGGACCCGGATAGGTCACGACGCCACGGATACCGCCGGCGTCGGCGACGTTCACCGCGGCCGGTCCGCCGGCGGACGGGGAGGTGGCCCCTCCCTCCCTGGAGCCGCCGCAGCCCGCCAGTAGTAGAGGGAGCGCGCAAAGGGCAAGAACCAACACCACCGTTTTCATCGCCTTCTTCTCCTCGATCGGCTCAACCGCCGTTCACCCAGTCCCTTGGCCGCAGGAAGTCCTCGTAGAGCCGCGCCTCCGGCGTTCCCGGCCCGGGAGCCCAGCCGTAGCGCCAGCGCACCAGCGGCGGCAGGGACATCAGGATCGACTCCGTCCTCCCTCCGCTCTGAAGCCCGAACAGCGTGCCGCGGTCCCACACCAGGTTGAACTCGACGTAGCGCCCCCGGCGGTAGAGTTGGAAGTCGCGCTCCCGCTCACCGTAGAGACTCTCCTTCCGGCGCTGCACGATGGGCAGATAGGCCGGCAGGAGATGGTCGCCGACGCTCTGGAGGAAGGCGAAGCAGCGCTCGAATCCCCACTCATGAAGGTCGTCGAAGAACAGGCCGCCGATGCCGCGGGGCTCGCCGCGGTGGCGGAGGAAGAAGTACTCGTCGCACCACATCTTATACCGCGGATAGACCTCGGGACCGAACGGCTGGCAGGCCGCACGGGCGGTGCGATGGAAATGGACCGCGTCTTCCTTGAAGCCGTAGCAGGGGGTGAGATCGAAGCCGCCGCCGGACCACCAGACCGGCTCGTGCCCTTCTCTTTCCGCGAGGAAGAACCGCACGTTCATGTGCGTCGTGGGCACGTAGGGGTTGCGCGGGTGGAAGACGAGCGAGACGCCGATCGCCTCGAAGGAGCGCCCGGCGAGATCCGGCCGCTGGGCGGTCGCCGAAGGGGGGAGACCCGGGCCGAAGACGTGGGAGAAGCCGACCCCCGCCTGCTCGAAGACGGCGCCGTCCGCCAGCACCCGCGACCGGCCGCCGCCACCCCCCGGGCGTTCCCAGGAGTCCTCGGCGAACCGCGCCCCTCCATCCTCCGCCTCCACGGCGGCGCAGATGCGGTCCTGGAGACCGAGCAGGTAGGCGCGGACCGCCGCGATGTCGATGGAGCCGCTCAAGACGGCGGGAGTCTAGCCCAGAAGCGAGGGCGCGTCCCTCTTGCCTTGTTTTCAAGCACCCATATATAGAGAGGGAGGCATCCGCCTCGACCGAAGCGGACGCGTTCCCCTCGGAAGGAGTTCCCATGAGCAACGACGTGCGGGCCTGGAAAGACCCTCTGTACCGCGAGAAGCTGATCGCCGCCGGCGAGACGGTGTTCCACCCCGCCGGCCTTCCCGACTTGAGCGACGGGGACCTGCAGCAGGCCCTGGGCGGAGCGGTCACCACCAGCACCATCGGGACGACCGCCCCCGAATGCACCGTCTACACCTGGCGGAACTGGAAAGCCTGCTGTTCGACCGCCTAGCCCAAAGGAGACACCATGGACAACGAAATCGTCCGCGCCTGGAAAGATCCCCTCTACCGCGAGACCCTCCGCCAGGCCCCAGCAAATCCGGCCGGCGTCATCGAGCTGACCGACGAGGAGCTCAAGCGGTCCTCCGGCATGTTTTCCGGGGGAGTCCCCCTGACGACGGCCCTGGGCTGCACGGAGTACACGTTCCATAGTTGGAAGTCCTGCGGCTGCCCGAGCACCACGGCCTGACCCATGGCTGACGTCTCAGCGGGGGAGGACGGCGATCCACCCCCGCTGGGACCGTCCGAAGCGCCTCGCTTGGAGCATCCTTTTCCCATCGTCCCCGACTGGCACCGGGCCTTAATGCTCGAAGAGCGCGTCCCCAACCCACTCCCGCCGGCTCCGTCGGAGCCGGGCGAGATCGCGCGCCTCCGTCTCGCGCGTTGGAAGCGGCAGAGCCCGTTCGATCAGGACGGCTGGCTCGCCCGCCGGCTGTCCCTCGACGGGATCGACGAGAGGGATCTCGTCCGGCTGCTCGACGAAACCGCCGAAAGCCTCCGCGACCGGACCGGCGGCGAGCCCACCTGGGGACGCGAGATCGAGGCCGCCTACTCCGCGCCGCTCTCCACCGACACGCCCCTCGTCTCGCCGGAGACGCCCGACCGCGAAACCTCCGCGGCATTTCTCGACGCCGTCCGTCCGCTCGTCCAACGCGCCCACCATCGCCTGGAGGCGGCCGCCCGCGAGATCGCCGGCGCCGGAGACGTGCTCTTCGATCCCGCCGAAGCCGTTTCCCTGCTCTGGCCCGCCGTCGAGGGGACGCTCCTCACGATGGTGGCACGCACCCTGGTGCTCGAGCTGCACGTCGCCCGCGTCCACTGCCGGCTCCAGGGGGGGACCCCGGAAGAGCGTTTCCAGAGCTTCGCCCGGATGCTGCGGGATCCGGGATTCATGCTGGGCCTTCTGCGGGAGTACCCGGTCCTCGCCCGCCGCATCGTCGGCACGCTCGACCTCTGGGTCGAGGCGGGCCGCGAGCTGCTGACCCATCTGGCGACCGATGGCCCGGTCCTGCGCGAAACCTTCTCGCCGGAGCGGGATCCCGGACGCATCGCCGGCCTCTCCGGAGGCGGCGACGTTCACCGCGGCGGGCGCGCCGTGGTGATCGCGACCTTCGCCTCGGGTCTCAAGCTGGTCTACAAGCCCCGGCCGCTCGCCACGGATGTCCACTTCCAGGAACTGCTCGGCTGGCTCGACGAGCGCAGTGGCCTCCCAACGTTCCGCAAGCTGCGCGTCCTCGACCGGGGGGACCACGGCTGGGTGGAGTTCGTCGAGGCCGGCCCCTGCCAATCCGAGGAAGAGGTCCGCCGCTTCCATCTCCGCCTGGGAGGACTTCTCGCCCTTTTCTACGTCCTGGAAGCCACCGACTTCCACTTCGAGAACCTGATCGCCGCCGGCGAGCAACCGGTGCCGATCGACCTCGAATGCCTGCTCCATCCACGGGCGCGATCGTCCGGCACCTTCCAGCCCGATCTGGAGATCGTCGGCACCTTCCTCGGCCGCTCGGTTGTGCGCGTGGGCCTCCTCCCCTTCCGCATGGAGGCGGGTGAGGAGGCCAACGCGGTCGACATCAGCGGGCTCGCGGCGGTCGAAGGGGAGATGACGCCGAACCCGGTCCTCCAGTGGGAGAAGCCGGGGACCGACGAGATGGTCGCAGTCCGCCGCCGCATGCCCATGCCCGGCGGCAACAACCGCCCCCGGCTCGGCGATCGCGAGGTGGACACGCTGGAGCACATAGGGAGCTTCGTGGACGGATTCACCACGATGTACCGGGCCCTCGCCCGGCACCGGAACGAGCTCTCGCAATACCTCGACCGCTTCGCCGACGACCCGGTGCGGGCGGTGCTGCGGGCGACGCGCGGCTATCACCTGCTCTGGTTCGAGAGCTTCCACCCGGACATGCTCCGCGACGCCCTCGACCGCGATCTCTTCCTCGACCGTCTCTGGGTGGGCCTCGACGACAACTCGTATCTCATCCCGGTTGTCTCCTTCGAGCGCCGCGACCTCGAGGAGGGGGACATCCCCGCCTTCGGCAGCCGCCCCGGCTCGGCCGACCTCTGGTCCGCGCGCGGCGAGCGGGTTCCGGATTATTTCGAGGAGCCGGCGCTCACGGCGGTCCGCCGGAAGCTCGCGGCGCTGAGCGAAGAGGACCTGCAGCGCCAGACCTGGCTCGTGCGCTCCGCTGTCGCGACCCTGGTCCTGCGGCGCGATACCGTGCCCTGGCCCCGCTACACCGCCGAAGAGCCGGCCGCGGAGGTCGCGCTCGCCGATCTGCGGGAGCGCTTGGTGGCGCAGGCCCGCGGCGTGGGCGAGCGCCTCGAGGGTTTGGCGCTACACAGGGACGGCGGGGTCACCTGGATGGGCGTCGAGTTCCACCAGCACCGCTGGTCGCTCGTGCCGCTCGGTGAGGATCTCTACATGGGCACGCCGGGGATCGCCCTCTTTCTCGCCCACCTGGGGGAAGCCACCGGCGAGGAGCGGTTCACCCGCCTGGCCCGCACCGCCCTGGAGACGCTGCGCGGCCGGCTCCAGCACACCGCGCCGGCGGTAACCTTCATCGGCGCTTTCCAGGGCTGGGGGGGACTCGCGTACGCCCTGGCGCAGATCGCGATCCTGTGGAGCGACCGGAGCCTGTGGGCCGAGGCGGAAGCGATGCTGGAACGCCTGCCCTCGATGATCGAGGCCGACCAGGACCTCGACCTGATCGCGGGGGCGGCGGGAGCGATCGGGGGGCTGCTCGCCCTGTGGCGCGCGGGATCACCGCGAGCGTTGGAGATCGCGAAGCTCTGCGGGGAGCACCTGCTGACCCGAGCCGAGCCGATCGGCGGCGGCCTCGGCTGGCGCTCGCGGATCGAGGCCGACCTGCCGCAGACCGGCTTCTCGCACGGCGCGGCGGGGATCGGCTGGGCGCTGTGGGAGCTCGGCCAGGCGACCGGCAACGGCCGATTCCATGCAGCCGCCCTCGGCGCCTTCCGTTACGAGCACGGCCGCTACGACGCCGCACGGAACAACTGGCTTGACGCTGGAGACGCCGAGTCCGGCCGGGCTCGGGAGCACGGCGAGCTGATCACCGCCATGGCCTGGTGCTACGGCGCACCGGGAGTGGGCCTCTCCCGCCTGTCCGCCCTCGCTTCCGGCGAGCCCTTCCTGCGCGACGACCTGGAGTTCGCCCTCCAGGCCACCCTGGAGCGCGGCTTCGGCTA
>DASWRX010000143.1:0-6047 GCA_036402955.1 Thermoanaerobaculia bacterium | reverse complement strand
TGGACGAAGCCTTCCGGGTCGTCGTAGAGGTGGACGAGCGGCTCGGCCCAGCGCTCGGTCTCGGGGAGGCGGCGGGCGACGATCGGCAGCCCCATGGCGAGCGCCTCGTAGAGCTTGACCGGATCGACGGCGCGGGTGAGCGGCAGGTCGCGGAAGGGAACCAGGGCCACGTCCAGCCCGGCGAGAAAGCGGGGGACGTCGGTGAAGGGGATCTCGCCCACCGTCTCCAGGTTGGGGAGCGCGGCGAGCGCGGCGACCTCGGGGTCCTCGACCCGGCCGGCGAGCAGGAAACGCCAGCGGGGGAAGGCCCGTGCCGCCGCCTCCACCGCCTCGACGTCGAACCAGGGGCCGAGCGCGCCGACGTAGCCGATGGTGACCTCCGCCGCGGCGTCCGCCGCGATCTCCCGCGCCGCCGGCCTCGGGAACGCCGCGAGGTCCACGCCGTTGGGCAGCAGCAGGACCCGCGGGCTCACCTCGCGCGGGCGCTCGGCGAGGACGCCGGCGGTGGCGCAGACCAGGTCCGCCTCGCGGATCAGCCGCGCCTCCACCGACTCGACGCCGGCCGGCACGCCGGGGAAGCCGACGTGGAGATCGATGCGGTCGTAGACCAGCGGGATGCGGAGCCGGCGCGCCAGCTCGCGGCCGAGCTCGGCCCAGAACGGGAGCTGCACCAGCACCATCAGCGGGCGCTCGTGGCGCAGGCCGCAGAGGATCGTCTCCGCCAGCCGCGCCGCCGCGGCGCGCGGCAGCGGCTCGCGGTAGGGGTCCGGCCGCCCCGGAACGCGCATGCGCAGCACGTGCAGCCCGCCCTGGGTGTGGAGGACGTGGCGCACCGGCAGCAGCCGGCTGCGCAGGAAGCCGTCGACGTAGAGCACCGGGTGCCCGGCGCGCGCCAGGGCCAGGGCAAGGTGCTGCGGGCGCTGGAAGCGGTAGCTCCAGGAGACGGCGGGAAGATAGAGCACCGGCGGTCCCGGCGGCCAGGTCGCCGCGCCTTCCGGGGCCTCGGCCACCGCTTCCGCCAGGCCCTTGCGCCGCGGCAGGGGCATCGTGGCGCCGAAGCCGCCCACGCGCAGGCGGCGCACCACCGCGCGGGCCAGCCGCTCGGCCTCGCCGAACGCGGTGAGGGCGCGATCGTGCGGGCGCGCCGGATAGGAGAAGACGCCGCTCATCGCGTCTGCCGCCGGGAGAGACGGGATAGACTTCCGCGGTGCCGTCCTCCAACCTCCCGTCCGACGTCGATCCCGGCCGCCACGCGCGGCGGGCGCGGAAAATCTGCGTGGTGATGCCCGCCTACAACGCCGAGAAGACCCTGGAGCGCACCTGGCGGGACCTGCCCATGGAGTGGGTGGACGACGTCGTGGTGGTGGACGACGGCAGCCGCGACCGCACGGTCGAGATCGCCCGCGGCCTCGGCCTCCACGTGGTGGTCCACCCGCGCAACCGCGGCTACGGCGGCAACCAGAAGACCTGCTATCGCGAGGCGCTCGCCCGCGGCGCGGACGTCGCTGTGATGGTGCATCCCGATCATCAGTACGATCCCAGGAGCATCCCGGCGCTGGTGGCGCCGCTGCTGCGCGGCGAGTGCGACGCCGTCTTCGGCAGCCGCATGCTGGGCGGCCGTCCGCTCGAGGGCGGCATGCCCAAGTGGAAGTACCTGGCCAACATCTTCCTCACCGCCATCGCCAACGCCACGTTCTACGTCTTCCTTTCCGAGTACCACTCGGGGTTGCGCGCCTACAGCCGGCGCTATCTGGAGACGGTCAATCTCGAGGGCAACTCGGACGACTTCGTCTTCGACACCGAGATCATCGCCCAGGGGGTCTTCGCGGGCCTGCGCATCCAGGAGATCCCGATCCAGACCCGCTACTTCCCGGAGGCCTCGCAGATCGGCTTCCGGCGCAGCGTGCGGTACGGCTTCGCGGTGCTCGGCGTGCTCGCGCGCTACAAGATGCAGAAAAAGGGCCTCCTCAGCAGCCGGATCTTCGACGCCCCGGCGCCGACACCCGAGTCTCAGCTCAACGCCAGCTCCCGGTAGAGCGCCTGGAACGCCTCGGCGGCGTCGCCCGCGGTCGGCGGCAGGGCCGCGCCGGCCGCGCCGGATGCCGGGACCCGCCGGCCGTTCGTCAGCGCCGCCACCTGCGGAGCGACCCCTGCCGCCCCGGCCTCCGGCGCCACCAGCAGGCCGCCGCCGTGCCGGCGGATCCGCTCGGCGATCGCACCGTGATCGAAGGCGACGACCGGCACGCCCGCCGTCATGCACTCCGAGAGCGCCAGGCTGTAGGACTCGGGGACGATCGACAGCAGCAGGGCGAGGTCCACGCGGTCCCGCCGCAGGCGGTCGACCAGGGAGCCGGACCGGTAGTAGCCCCGCACGTCGACGCGGGGGAGCCGGCGCAGGCGGCGCAGCAGCTCCGGATCGCCGCCGCCGTAGACGCTCCAGCGCAGCTCCGGGCAGCTCTCCGGCGGCAGCCGCCGCACGATCTCCTCGAACACCGCGGCCCCCTTGTGCGGCAGCACCTGGCCGATGTAGGCGACGTGCCGCACCGGCCCGTCCGGCCCGTCCGGCCTGGCCGGCTCGCGGCCGGCGGCCGGCACTCCGGGCTCGATCACCCGCTGCCGGTCCGCGGGCAGGCCGGGGAACAGCTCCAGGTGACGCTCACGGAGGAAGGCGGAGGGGTAGACGACGGCCGCCGCGGCGAGCAGCAGCTCGCCGGCGATCTCCCGGCGCTCCTCCTGGTAGCGGAGCCCCACGGGCCAGTCCTGGGCGAGGCAGCGCGCGCACCGCTCGCGGTCGCGCGAGTAGTCGCAGAAGCGGAGCTGCGGGCGCTCGAACAGGTGCGGCCGCGGGCAGAAGAGGCTGAAGTCGTGGACCGAGAGGACCAGCTCGAGCCCCGAGCGGTGGAGCTCCGCGAGCGATCCCAGGGGGATGCCCGACAGCCCCTCGACGTGCAGGGCGCGCGCGCCGACCTCGGCGGCGGCCTGGGCCACCGCGCGCTCGAAGGCCGCGTTCCGCACGTCGGTCAGGGAGGGGGGCGGGCTTCCCGGGAGGGTCAAGGCGAGGCGGCGGCCCGCGGCGGCGACCTCCAGCCGGTAGCCCCCGGCCTCCGGATAGAGCAGGGCGACCGGCCGGCGCCGCGCCTCGCTCTCGATGCGGGTGAGGAGCTGGACCTGCATGCCGCCGAGGCGGGGGGTGGGCGCGGTGGGCAGCAGGTTGAGCACCGGGATGGCCGGCAGGCCGGCGGCGCTCAAGCCCTGGCCGGCGGCGCGGAAGGAGCGCCGGCGCAGGGTCTCGCGCAGGCGGTCCGAGATCCGCTCGCGCAGGGCGGACATGCCTTCGGCCCGCAGCACGCGGCCGGCGGTCTGCAGGGTCAGCGATCCGGAGACGCTCATGCCGCGTCCCGCCTCGCCCGGCGGATGCGGTCGAGCTCCCGCCGCAGGCGCTCGCCGGCGGCCGCGGGCGCGTAGAGACCGCTCACCCGCCGCCGCGCCGCCTCGACCCGGGTCGCCGCGGACTCCGGCGCGTCGGCGAGCGCCCGCATCAGCGCGGCGGCGTGCCCGGCGTCCGGCTCGGCCCACACCGCGCCGGCGGGGTAGGGGCCGTGGGGCCGCGCGAGGGGGACGAGGCCGTGGCGCACCACGAGACCGGTCTCGTCATCCAGGAAATCGGTCACCCCGCCGTAGCCGGTGGCGATCACCGGCTTGCCCAGGTACATCGCCTCGATCAGCGGCAGCCCGAGCCCCTCGGAGCGGTGGAGCGAGACGTAGGCGTCGCAGGCGGCGAGCAGGCCGTTCAGGGTCTCGCGGCTCAGCGTGCCCGTGATCAGGTTGACGGGGAGCCCCTCGGCACGGCGGTGCAGATCCTCGACGTAGGCCAGATCGGCCTCCGCGTGGTTCACCTTGAGCAGCAGGCGCACCGGGCGGCCGCTGCCGCGGGCCACGCGGGCGAAGGCCGCGAGCAGACCGGCCGGGTTCTTGCGCTCGGGGACGCTGAGGGCATCGAAGGCGTAGAAGAAGAGGAACTCGCCCGGCTTGACGCCCAGCGCCTCCCGGTCCGCCGGCTCGGCCGCGGTCGGCACGACGCAGGGGGGCACCCAGCGCACCTCGACGGGAGAGACCGCCCGGTAGGCCTCGAGACAGAAGCGGGTCGGGGCCCAGACCTCCTCCACGCAGCGAAACGCGTGGGAGAGGCCGAGCGGGAAGTGCGCCAGCTCCCAGAACCAGTAGCCGATCCGGTGGCGCCCGAGCTGGAGCGAGCGGGGGATGCGGCTCTGCACGGTCTCCATCATGTCGGCGTTGACGTGGAAGAGGAGCGTGTCATAGGGGAGTCCTTCGGCGTCGCCGTGGACGGCCGCGCCCGGAGCGCCGTCCGCCCGGCCGTCGAGAGTCCAGAGCGAGCAGGGGAGGCCCGCCTCGCAGAGCGCCGCGAGCGTCCCCCGGCACGCCTCGCCGACCCCGGTGGGCGCCGCCGCCCAGCCGATCACGCTGAGGCCTTCGGGTCCGTCGCGGCGCGCCCGCGCGAGCGGCTCCGCCGCCGGATTTTCCTGGACCGGCGCAGCCTCCGGGCGCTGCTTGCTGCCGTGCTTCCCCCACCACAGGCGGGCCCAGGCCTGCTTGCGCAGGGGGAGAGTGCGCAAGACGGGCCGCACGACCGCGTTCGGCAACCGGTATTCGTGCCGCCCGTAGGTCGTATACCAGAGGACGATCGCCTCGCGGTCCGCGCCGAGCGGATCGGGATAGGAGCGCAGAAGGTCGGGACGGCGGCGGTGCATCTCGAGGGCGAGCCGCGGCACCCGCGGCCGCCGCGCCGGGTCGTGGCCGGCGTCGGCCGTCAGCCAGGCGACCTCCTCCGGGGTGAGGTGGCGGTACGCTTCCGGGCGCGCGAGGAGCGAGGCGAGATCCCCTTGGGTCCGCTCGACCTGGACGCGCTCCTCTGGGGCCAGTGGGGCCAGCTCTCCGGCCCGCCGCAGCGCCGCGGCGAGATCGGCGGTGAACGCCGGATCGATGCGCTCCGGCGCGCCGGTGCTGGCGGCGAACCAGTGGGCGAAGCGGCGGCGGTCCTCCTGCCAGGGACGGGGAAAGAAACTCTGGAGGTCCTGCCGGTGGTCCCAGAGCAGCAGCGCCAGGCGGGGGAGCGGGACGGACGGCGAATCGCCGGCCGGCTGCCGTAGCCAGTCGAAGAAGGAGTCCGGGCCGCCGGTCGAGAACGGGTCGGGCCAGCGCTTCCCCTCGGGATCGACCTGCCGCAGGGCGCCGCGGGAGACCTCCGGCACCGGCACGCCGTTGTCGAAGCGGCCGTACTGGTAGGGGTAGTCCTGGACCTCCTCCTGCCCCTCGGCGCGGATGCGCTCGGCGTAGAGCCGGAACAGCGGCGCCACGTCCGGGCGCTCGGCGAAGGTGAAGCGGTTCTGGAACTTCGAGATCATCTCCGGCCGCCGGAAGTCGTAGCCGCTGAAGTGGAAGAAGCGCAGGGGCGCGTCGCCCACCCACCAGGCGCCGTCCCGCCGCGCCAGGGTGCGGTGGACCAGGTTCCAGTAGGCGACGTTGTAGCCCGGGTCGCGCAGGATCTCCACCCGCGACAGATAGGCGGGGGCGAGGTCCATCCAGCGCTGGTCCACGAACAGCCCCTTGTCCACCTCGTGCAGGCACCAGTGGTAGAGGCGCTGGCGCCACCAGTCGAGGAACGGCAGGGTGCGCTCGTTGAACGCCAGCCCGAGGAAGCCGAGGTTGTAGATGCCCGACAGCAGGATCTCCCGTTCCGCAGGCACCAGCGAGTCGTCGATGGGCGCCGTCAGGTGCGGCGTCAGCACGGCGTCCACCCGGCCCAGGCAATCGTAGAGCTCGCCGAGGTCGCCGAAGATCAGGACGTCGGGATCGAAGTAGCAGACCCGGTCGCAGCCCAGCGTGCGGTGCAGATGGCGGAGGAACCAGGGCTTGACCGCCGTCGACAGCTCGACGATGGAGTAGCGGAACGAGAGGTGAGGGAAGCCCGGGATGCCGAGCTGGTCGGCGAAGACGACGGCGAAGGGCTCGTCCTCATAGCGGTGCCC
>DASWRX010000142.1:0-24670 GCA_036402955.1 Thermoanaerobaculia bacterium | reverse complement strand
GCGTAGTGCAGGCACTCGACGGGCGTGACCGCCTTGCTGTCGAGGATGATCTTGTCGCCCATCGACTTCATGCCCAGCACGGCGATCCCCTGCTGGAGCGCCACCGGCAGCACCTTCTTCTCGAAGCTGTTGAAATGGGCGTCCATCACGTTGAGGGGCATCTGCACGGTGTCGAAGTGGAACTGGTGGGCGGCGGCGGTCTGGAGCATGTGGAGGTGGATGTCCGGGCTCTTGTGGCCGGTGAAGCCGATGTGACGGACCTTCCCCGCCTTTTTGGCCGCCAGCACCGTCTCCAGGGCGCCCCCCGGCGCGAAGATGCGGTCCGGATCCTCCATCCGGATGATCTCGTGGAACTGCAGCAGATCGACGTGGTCGGTCTGCAGGCGCTTGAGCGACTCGTCGAGCTGCCGGGCGGCGGACTCCTTGGTGCGACCGTCGATCTTGGTCATCAGGAAGGCCTTCTGGCGGTAGCCGTCCTTCAGCGCCTTGCCCATCCGCTCCTCGCTCTTGCCGTCGTTGTAGTCCCAGGAGTTGTCGAGGAAGTTGATGCCGCGGTCGAGCGCGGCGCGGATGATCCGGAGGCTCTCCTGCTCGTCGCTCTGCTGGCCGATGTGAGCCCCCCCGACACCCACCAGGGAGACCTTCTCGCCCGTCCGCCCCAGCACGCGGTACGGAATGCCGTCCCGCGCCTCGGCGGCCCAGGCGAGCCCGCCCGCGGCCACGGCGGACGCGGTCGTCAGCTCCAGGAACTGACGCCTTGTAAATCCGTCCTCGCGACTCCCGGCTGCGTCCTCCCCTGCTCCATCGTTTCCTTTGCGCATGCGCTCACCTCCACGCAAGTCATCCGGGGTGGAGCAAAATCCGGGCCAGAGATGCCGGGCTCTGGGAGGCTGAGTAGCACGAAGTGCTACGATTGTGACTGGACTCTATGCCTTCGACGGAGGTTGACATGTTGAAGGCTTTGAAGCTCCGCCAGGCGGGAGGATCGGTCAGCGCGACACTCCCCAAGGACATGGCGGACCGGCTGCACCTGGCGCCGGGGGACCGCGTGCTCGCCGTCGAGACGGAGAACGGGACTCTGCTGACCCCCTACGCCCCTCGCGTCAGCTCAGGAGACTTCAGGCGCCCGCGGGAACCGGCGCGAACTTGTCCACCTCCGTGAGATCGGCGGGCGTCAGGCGCCAGCCGGCGGCGTGGACGTTGGCGCGGACCTGCTCGGGCGAAGAGGCGCCGGCGATCACCGAGGCGACGGCCGGATGTCGCAGCAGCCACGAGAAGGCGAGCTCCAGCAGCGAGTGGCCGCGGAAGGCCGCGAAATTGATCAGCTCCTCCACGACGTCGAGGTTGCGATCGTTGAGGAACCGCGAGTTCCCCTTGCTCAGGCGCGTCTTCTCGGGCACCGGCTCCCCCCGGCGGTACTTGCCCGTCAACATGCCGCCGGCGAGCGGGAAGAAGGGCAGGAAGGCAAGCCCTTCCCGCTCGCACTCGGCCAGCACTCCACGCTCCGGCTCGCGGTGCAGGAGGCTGTATTCGTTCTGCACGCTGACGAACCTCGCGCCCTCGCCCGCGGCGGCCTTGGCCTCGCCGAGCTGCTCGACGGAGAAGTTCGAGCAGCCGATCTCGCGCACCTTGCCGCTGCGCACCAGCCCGTCGAGCGCGGCCAGCGTGTCCGCGATCGGCGTCGCCGGGTCCGGCTGGTGGAGCTGGTAGAGATCGATGTGATCGGTGCGCAGCCGGCGCAGGCTGTCGTCGCAGGCCCGGCGGACGTAATCGGGCTTCGCGCCCTTGCGCTGGTCGTCCACTTTCATGCCGAACTTGGTGGCGAGGACCACCCGGTCCCGGCGCCCCGCGAGGGCCCGGCCGAGGAACTCCTCGCTCTCGGTGCCGCCGTAGATGTCCGCGGTGTCGAAGAAATTGATGCCGGCGTCGAGCGCCGCGTCGACGACGGCCACGGTATGGTCGTAATCGAGGCGCCAGCCGAAATTATTGCAGCCGAGTCCCACCGTCGAGACGTCCAGCGAGCCGATCTTGCGGGTTTCCATCTCATGACTCCTCATTGACGTGCGTGCCGGTCCTCCGGTCACATCTCCTCGAGCTCGCGCCCGCGGGTCTCGCGAACGCCCCTCTGGACGAAAATGAACGACACCACGGCGAAGAAGCAGTAGATGCCGTACGCGCCCACCGGACCGAGCGAGCTGACGATGGGAGGGAAGCTGAGGGTCACCGCCCAGTTCGCCATCCATTGCGCGAAGACCGCCACGGCGAGCGCCGTGCCGCGGATCCGGTTGGGGAACATCTCGCCGAGGAGAATCCAGACGCAGGGACCCCACGACACGCCGAAGGCGAAGACGTAGAGGTTGGCGGCCACCAGGGCGATGATGCCGGCGTGCGGCGAGAGCGCGACGTGGCCGCCCGCCCCCACCGTGGCGGTCGAGAACGCGGCCACCAGCACGCCGAGGGTGACCGCCATCCCCGCCGAGCCCCACAGCAGCAATGGACGCCGGCCGACCCGGTCCACGAACGCCATGGCCACGAGCGTGGAGACGATGTTCACCACGCCCGTCACCACGTTGATCGCCAGCGCGTCGGCCGAGGTGAAGCCCACGGCCTGCCAGAGCGTGGCGCCGTAATAGAAGACGCTGTTGATGCCCACGAGCTGTTGCAGGGCGGAGAGGCCGATACCGATCCAGACGATCGGCAGGATCTTCCCCGTGGCGCCCTGGAGGTCCAGCAGCCGCATCCGTCCGTCGGTGAGCAGCGTGCGGCGGATCTCCTCGATCCGCTGCTCGGTGGCGCCGGGCTCGATGTGTTGCAGGACCTTGAGCGCCTGCGCCTCACGGCCCGCCGCGACGAGGAAGCGGGGGGATTCGGGGGCGGCCAGGATCGCCACGCCGAACAGGACGGCGGGGATCACCTCGACCAGGAACATCCACCGCCAAGCCGCGAGGCTCCATCCCAGGGGCGAGCTGACCCCGCCCGCCAGCTTCGCCAGGAGCTGGTCCGAGAACAGGGCGACGAAGATGCCGACGACGATGCCGAGTTGCTGGAGCGACGCGAGCCGTCCGCGGATCTGGGCCGGGGAGCTCTCCGCGATATAGGCGGGGCAGACCACGCTCGCCGCGCCCACTCCGATGCCGCTGAGGAACCGCGCCAGCGTGAACATCGCCGAGGTGCCCGCGAGCCCGGCCCAGACCGCCGTCACCGCGAAGATCACGGCGGTGACGATCATCACCGGCCGCCGGCCGAAGCGGTCCGCCAGCGGCCCGGCCACCACGGCTCCCACGGCGCACCCGAGGAGGATCGAGGCCACGGCGAACCCGGTCCCCACGCTCGAGGAACGGAAACCGGCCTGGATGCCGGAGACCGCGCCGTTGATCACCGCGCTGTCGAACCCAAAGAGGAAGCCGCCGAGCGCCGCGGCGCCGGCGATCAGGGTGACGTAGAGCAGGTTGGTCGCTGGAACGGGGCTCCGCATACCCGCGGGAGCACAGCAAGACCGGGGCCACGGGAGGAGGGGCCGCGCTGCCGCACCGTCCTGCTACAGGGAGCCTGGCATCTTCGTCTCCTTGTCCGCGAGACCCGCTCAGAGCTCTATTCAGGGCAGCAGATCGGTTTGGTGCGGTAGTACGGAGTGGGATCGCAGGGATCCCCGGTGCAGCTCGTCGTCTCGCAGGACACCGTGGTGCGGCTCGCGTCGGTATAGTAGGTGGTCCACGTGCCCGGATACTGGCCGACGCCACAGAGGATCGCCGCGGCGCGGTGCGGCGTCAGGAGAGCCAGCGAGCTGACGAGCATGGCGGCAAGGAACGCCAGCAACTTGACGCGCGAGCTCGAACCACCGTTCGGAATCTCTCTCATGGAGCACCTCTTTCCATTGGGGGGTTATTGAGATGAGGGGATTCTAATCCCGCTTCGTCTTGGACAGCACCTCGGAATCCGGATTGAACGTCAGGCTCTTCGGCTTGGCGGCGAAGGTCAGGGGAATGCTCTGCTCGGGCTGGTCCACCATCACGCGGCGGCGCTCGGCGTGGCCGTCGGGGTATTCGATGGCGACGGGGACGGACATTTTGAAACCGGCGGGGACGTCCGCCTGGCGGACTTTGAGGGTGGCCGTGTAGCGGCCCTGGGCATTCGGCGATCCCGCGAGGTCGTAGCTCCAGCGGTAGGACGGGATGCCCATGCCGTTCACCCATTCGTCGAAGAACCAGGACCAGTCGCCGGGGGCGTGGCGGGCGAGGACGGCCTCGAAATCGCCGGTGGACGGGGCTTTGCCCCGATAGGTGTGGAGAAAGTCGCGCAGCGTGTCGGTGAAAACCTGATCGCTGCCGGTCTGGTCGCGCAGCATACCCCGCAACATGTGGAGCACGAGCGCCCCCTTGCCGTAGACCTGGGAGCTGTAGGCGGTCGGCACCTCGCCGGTATCCGCCCGCCAGCCGTGGCCGATCGGGCCGGTGCGGTCGCCATGGAGGAAGTTCGCCTTGTTGACGTCCGCGCGGGTGAACTTGCTGAAGCCGGATTTGATCGAGCCGTTCTGCTCGTCGTTATAGGCGTGGATGATCTCCTTGATGTATTGCGGGCCGTCCTTCATCGTCGACTCGACGAACATCATCCCCGAGTACTCGGCGAAAGCCTCCCCCAGCCAGGCGTCGCGGTAGCTCGCCGCTCCCACCATCAGGCCCCAGAACTGGTGCGCGGCCTCGTGCGCACGGAACAGCTCCCCCACGCCGGGGCCCAGGAGGTCGAAGCTCCGGTGGGCGAGCTGGATGAAGCCGTCGAACGCCTGGCCGTGGGAGCCGTTGACGCTGGAGACGTAGATGGTCTCGTCCGGCAACCTGGCGTCGAACAGCGTCTGGTAGAAGGCGAGGCTGTCGATCACGTCCTGCCCCACTTCGTGGAACCGGCGGCCGCTGGTCATCGGCGCCTTGGGGCCGAAGCAGATCACGTCCGGCACGCCCGCGTGGGTCACCCGTTCCTCGTAGGGATAGTCGGCGTAGGTGAAGGTCAGCATCTTGACCGGATGATCGGCGATCCAGACGGAGGTCACGGTCTTGCCGTCGTCCCTGCCGGCGCTCTCGTCCCGGCGGCCGTTGGCGCGCACCGCGAACTTCTTGCGCGTGGTCAGCTCGAGGCGGGCGGTGTGGGTGTCGAGGAGGATGGTCTCGTCCCCCTCGGCGCTCGGGTACCAGTCGCGGCCGGGAGCGTAGTCGAGGACGTCCATCTCGTATTCGAGATCGATCCGCCGCGCGACGCCCTTCACGAGGGGCGGATCGAGCAGCACGATCAGCGAGGCGTCGTAGAGCCGGTCGTCGAGGTTGGCGCGCCGGGAGCCGACGTGATCGCGCAGGAACGGCACGGGTTTTCCCCCTTCGCTGACCGACGTCACCTTGGCGAAGTTGTCGAGGTAGAGCTGCACGGCCCGCGCGCCGTCCCCCTGCGGCAGGAAGCGGACGCCCACCTTGAACCGGCCCTTCATCCAGTCCTTGTCGCGCCCTCCTTCCGTGAGGTCGACGGCGATGTCGAAGTGCTCCACGTCGATCGCCGGCCGGTAGCGGCTGGTGGGCCGGCCCCGCGCGTCGCGCTCCTCCGGCCGGTCGAGGCTCACCCAGACCTCGACGGCGGGGTGCGCGGTGTTGAAGGTGTCGAGGTGGATCTCCTCCATGCGCTGAGCGTCGTAGTCGAAGCCCAGCCAGCCGAAATCACCGGTCTTCATGTCGGCCCGGAGATAGCGGTCGCCGGGTGTGGCAAGGGCCGCGATCACGCGGGCGTCGGCGTCGTAGATCCGCTGGGTGAGCCAGTGCTCGTGGCGCTCGCGGGCGAGCTTGTTGACCGCGAAGCCGCCGGCATAGGGAAACCTGGCGGGATCGAGCGGCACGTCGCCGGCGATGATCGGCGAGCCGGCGGCGCGGAGCACGAGGGCGGAGAAGGGCTCGTCGACGCCGGTGAGATCGGGCCGCCGGGCGAAGCGCCGGAGCTGGGCGAGCTCGGCCATGTCCGGCACGGCCATCTGGAAGCGTCCCTTGCCCTCGAAGACGAGCCCGGTGACGGCGCCGCCCGAGGTCGGCTCCTGGAACCAGATCCGCCCCGACTCGAACGTCCACGTGGCCCCCTCGACCGTCCAGCGGAGCCCCCCGGCGGGAACCGCGACGGGCTCGGAACGGAAGCGCCAATGCTGGAGGCGATCGTAGTCGTCGCGCAGGGGCTGTGGGGTCTGGGCGGCTACGGGAGGGGCGACGGACAGGAGGAGGAACGGCAGGAGGAAGCGCTTGGGGTGCATCGGGGGGAAGTGTAGCGGATCGGGCGTGCACGGACTGAGAGGCGCGTCCTCTCATCCCCCTGGCCCGCTCGGCAGATCGCCGGCGGCCGCAAGGAGAGCCAGCCGATGGCGCCGGAGTCGCCGGTGGAGATGGCCGCGATGGCGGAGTCGGAGTGAGGGCTCGGACGGGCCCGCCTGCTGCTACACTCCCGGCCCCATGAAACGTCCCCAGGCGCGCTCCACGCTGCTGCTGTTCACGGTGTTCTTCACCAACCTGCTCTCGCTGGCCTGCCAGGTGATCTGGCTGCGGAAGCTCGCGTACCTGTTCGGCTCGACCGCCGCCGTGTTCAGCTCGGTGCTGTCGGTCTTCCTGCTCGGCCTCGCCCTCGGCGCGCTGGGGGTGGGCCGGCTGGCGGACCGCGCCGCGCGGCCCTGGCGGCTTTTGGCGTGGCTCCAGATCGGGCTCGGGGCCTATTGCGCCTTCTCGATGCCGATCTTCGACGCCGCGCGGCACACTTTCCTGGCGATCTTCCCGGGAGACCTGGCGCCGCTGCCCGCCGCGCTGGGCAAGCTGCTGGTCGTGTTCTTCGCGATGATCGTCCCCACGCTCGCCATCGGCGCGGTGTTCCCGCTCGCCGTGCGCCTCTACGGGCGGGACCTCGCGAGCCTCGGCCGCGACCTGTCGCTGGTCTACGGCCTGGACACCCTCGGCGCGGCGCTGGGAGCATTGCTCGCCGGGTTCTACCTGGTGCCCGAGCTGGGCCTGGCCGAGTCGACCTGGCTGCTGGGGCTGGCGGCGGTGGGGCTCGGGCTGGTGATCCTGGCGGCCAAGCGGGGCCGCCCGCAGGAGCGGCCGGCGGATCTCCCGCCGGCGTCGGCCGAGGACATCGCGACGGGGCGCGCGCCACTGGGGCCGATCCTCGCCACCTTCTTTCTCTCCGGCGCCGCGGCGCTGCTCCTCGAGACCGGCTGGAACCGCTTCTTCTCGCTGCTCAACGGCACCCACGTCTACTCCACCAGCACGGTGCTCGCCGGCTTCCTGATCGGCATCGGCGCCGGCAGCCTGCTGATGGCGCGCTGGATCGACCGCATCCGCGAGCCGTTCGCCTTCGTGGCTTATCTCTACGCGGCGATCGCCTTGTGCGGCATGCTGGTGTTCCGCTCGGAAGGATTGTTCACCCGGGCCTATTTCGCGATCTTCCACGCCTCCGGCGGCTACTACGGCTTCCAGCTCGGCGTCGGCCTGGTGATCATCCTGATCGTCGTGCTGGCGACGCTCGCCATGGGCGCCAACTTCCCCCTTGTCACCCGGCTGGCGACGCGGGCGGCGGCGGAGCGGGGGACCTCGGCGGGCCGGGTCTTCTTCGCCAACGCCCTGGGCGCGGTGCTCGGCGCGTTCCTCGCCGAGTTCGTCCTGCTGCCGGCCTGGGGCTTCCCGGGGCTGATGACGGCCACGCTCGCCGTCTACGCCATCGCGGCGGTGGTCTTCCTCGCCCTCCCGGGCGGCGGGCGGCGCTGGGCGCACGCGGCGGTCTGCGCCATCCTGCTCGGCGCGGCCGTGCTGCTGTCGCCCCTGGTGATCCCCTTCCGGATGCCCGTGCAGGCGCTCTATTACCACGGCCTGCGGGACGGCAGCCTGGAGGCCTACCGGCGGGATTCGGCGGGCCTCAAGGTCGTCGAGCAGCGGCAGGGCTTCTACGGCCAGGTGTCGGTGGTCCGCTCAGGGGGTGACCTGCTGCTCAAGAACAACGGCAAGACGGACGCCGGCACGGCCGTGCGCGACAACCGCACCCAACTCCTGCTCGGGCATCTGCCCATGCTCTTCCATCCCCATCCGCGGCGGGTGCTGGCGATCGGCCTCGGCGGCGGGTTCACGGTGCGCGCCGTGGTCCATCATCCGGAGCCGCAGAGCATCACGGTGGCCGAGATCGATCCGCTGGTGGTGGACGCGGCGCGCCGCTGGTTCTCGCCGTACAACGACCGCGCGCTCGACGATCCGCGCGTGCGCGTGGTGACCAACGACGGCCGCAACTTCATCGACGGCTCGAAGGAGCGCTTCGACGTCATCACCTCCGAGCCGCCGAACATCTGGGTGGCCGGCGTGTCCGGCCTGTTCACCGAGGAGTTCTACCGCTCGGCCGCGGCGCACCTCGCCTCCGGGGGCATCCTCTGCCAGTGGGTGCCCCTCTACGAGATGAAGCGGGAGGACTTCCGGACCATGCTGCACACGATCACCATGGTGTTCCCCAACGTCACCTTCTGGCAGGTGGGGACGGACGTGATCCTGCTCGCCTCGCGGGAGCCGTTCCAGGCCGAGCTCGAGCCGACCAAGGCGCGGCTGCGGAGCTCCGCTCTCGCCCAGGACTTCCTGGCGATCGGCCTCACCGGCTCGCGGGTGCTGCAGGTGATGAACTCCCCCGCCGTGCGGCCCGACCAGGTGCCGGCCTTCCTCGGCGCCATCGACGCCCTGAACGTGGACGACAAGCCGGTGCTGGAGTTCTCGACGGCGCGGAACCTGTTCGAGCTGGCGAAGGAAGGGAAGTGAACGATCCGGGAGAGTATGGGATAATCCCTGGGTCCACCAAGGAGCCCATCGATGCGGAAACTCTGTGGTTTCGCGGTCCTGGCCTGCGCTCTCGCCCTTCTCCCGCCGCCCGCCGCGGAAGCCCAGACGGCTTCCCTGGTCGCTGACGTCAACCCTTCCATCACCTCCGGGCTCGGCGACTCGAGCCCCAGCCAGCTCATGGCCTGGGGAGGCGAGGTCTTCTTCCTCGCGAGGACGCACAACGAAGGCCTGGAGGTCTGGGCCACGGACGGCACCGGAGCGGGGACGCAGATGCTCGTGGACGCCTGTCCGGGGCGGTGCAGCGGAGGGGAGGCGAGGGTCGCCAGCGTCCCGGGCGGCGCGATCTTCACCCTCGGCGGCAAGCTCTGGCGGTCCGACGGCACCCGGCCCGGCACCGTGCCGCTGACGTTCGCCGGCGAGACCCTGGCGGAGGCCGCCAACCCGCGACTGCGCGCCGAGGACGTGGCCGTGACCTCCCAGGCCGCCTATTTCACCGCCTGCACCCCGTCGCGGGGCTGCGGGGCCTGGCGCAGCGACGGCAGCCTGGCCGGCACCCAGCCGATCGGTCCCGCCCTCTCCGGCAATCCGCCGCTGCGCTACCGGGCCGCCGGCGACCGGGTCTTCTTCCTGGCCGGCGACAACAACGGCGTCCAGGCGCTGTGGGAGATCCAGGGGACCGGCCCCGCGGTCCGGCTCCGGGTCCTCAACGCGGGGGCCCTCTCCGCTCTCGCCACTACCGGGAACCGGGCCTTCCTCTTCCAGGGCAGCGAGCTCTGGACGAGCGACGGCTCGGCGGCGGGCACCCGGCGGCTCCACACCTTCCGCGCGATCCCCACGTTCGACGCCTGGATCAAGCCGGCCGGCGACCGGGTCTATCTCCTCGCCGACGACGGCGGCGCCCACGGCCAGCAGATCTGGCGCAGCGACGGCACTCCGGACGGGACGCGGAAGGTCACCGATTTCGGCTCCTCGGACGGCTTGAGCCGCCTGCCTCCCGAGGCCATGGGCGAGGCGGGCGACCACGTCGTCTTCCTGGCCGGGGGCGCGAGCGACTACAAGATCTGGGCGGTGCCCCTGGCGGCGCCGGGAGCGGCGGTCGACCTCTGCGGCTCCCGCTGCGCGCTGACCGTACTGTCCGATTCGCTGACGGCGGTCGGCGGGCGCCTGCTGTTCGTGGCGGCGGACGGCGCTCACGGCATGGAGCCCTGGACCACCGACGGCACCCCGGCGGGAACCTCGCTCCTGGTCGACTCCTGCCCGGGCTCCTGCGGCGGCGCCTCCAACGTGTTCTCTGCCGCCTCCGGCGCCACCACGTTCTTCCAGGCGGCCGCGGCCCTCTGGCGCACCGACGGCACGGCCGCGGGGACCCGCCGCTACAGCGACGGCAGCCTCCAGATCTCCACGGACCTGACGGATTTCGTCCAGGCCGGCGACCGCGTCTTCTTCTCCGCGCAATCGGACGACTACAGCTCCCCGACCTTCTACGGCCAGGAGCTGTGGACGAGCGACGGGCGGCCCGGCGGCACGCGGATCGTGACGGACCTCGAGAACCGCGCCGCGAGCTCGTACCCGACGAGCTTCGCCGCGCTGGGCGACAGCGCCTTCTTCCTCGCCTGCACGGACGACACGTTCGGCGGCCAGGAGCTCTGGCGCGCTTCCGCGGCGGGCGCGGAGGCGCTCACCACCGGCTCGGGCTCCGATTGCAACTCGACGAGCGCCATCGAGCAGGTGGTGCAGGCCGGCCAGCACCTCTTCCTCTGGCGGACCCGCCGCACCGACTTCCGCAGCGTTCTCTGGGCGACGGACGGCACGGCGGCGGGGACCGTTCAGTTGACGACCCATCCGGAGGACTTCTCCCGCGGCGAGACCTCGATCGTCCCCTTCAAGGACCACGTCTACTGGATGGAGGGGGACGCGACCGTTCCCAACCAGGTCTGGACGAGCGACGGCACGGTCGCGGGCACGGGCAAGGCGTTCGACCTGCCGGACCCGACGACGCCGCCGGTCGGCGTCCTCGCCGCGGGGGACGCGCTCTACGTGCTCGCCGTCACCCCGCAGGCGCAGGGGTTCCAGGTCTGGCGGACGGACGGCACGGCGGCGGCCCTCCGCAAGGTCTTCACCACCGGCTTGAGCCTCAACTTCGCCGGCTTCGACTCGTCCGGCTCGAGCCTCGCCCTCTTCCTGGAGAACGCGAGCCATGTCTATGAGCTCTGGAAGGTGGACGCCGCCGGCGGCGTCCACCTCCACGACTTCCTCGGACGGTCCAGGGACGTGGTGACGTACCAGGGGGCGTTCTACTTCCTCAATCTGAGCGACGTGACCGCGAACGACTTCGGTCTCTGGCGCTCGGACGGCACGGCCGCCAGCACCACCCTGGTCCACCGGTTCCCCAATCCCGGCGGAGCGGAGCCCGGGACCATGCGGACATTCGCCACCGTGTTTGCCGGGAAGCTCTTCTTCACCGTCGACGACGGCATCCACGGCGCCGAGCTGTGGAGCAGCGACGGCACGGCGGCGGGCACCGCGCTGGTGAAGGATCTCAATCCCGGACCGGCCGGCTCCGCGCCGTCGGACCTGGCCGTGGCGGGCGGCCGGCTGTTCTTCTCCGCCGACGACGGCGTCCACGGCTTCGAGCTCTGGCAGAGCGACGGCACGGCGGCGGGCACCCGCCTGGTCGAGGATCTGGCGCCGGAAGCGGCCTCCTCCTATCCCACCAGCATGACGGCCGCCGGCGACCGCCTCTACTTCGCCGCCGACGACGGCCTGCGGGGGATCGAGCCGTGGACCCTCCCCCTGTCGGGCGCCGCGGGCTGCCAGCCCTCCCCCACCAGCCTCTGCCTCAACAACGGCCGCTTCCGGGTCGAGCTGGTGTGGCGCACCCCCGACGGCCGCAGTGGCGCCGGCCAGGCCGTGGGCCTCACCGTGGACACGGGATACTTCTGGTTCTTCGACCCGGCGAACGTCGAGACGGTGATCAAGGTCCTCGACGGCCGCGGCCTGAACGACCACTTCTGGGTCTTCTACGGCGCGCTCTCGAACGTCGAGTACACGCTGACGGTGACCGACACCCAGACCGGGCTGAGCCGCCATTACTTCAATCCCGCGGGGCAGTTCGGCAGCGTCGGCGACACCCACGGGTTCGGTCCGCTCGGCGAGTACTCAACCACCCGGTCCGCCCTCCCCTCGCCGCAACCTCGGATCACGAAGACGGCGGGACCCGCCGCCCCCGCCCCCTGCCAGCCCGGGCCCACGCGGCTCTGCCTCAACGGCAACCGTTTCGCCGTGGAGGCGACGTGGAAGGACTTCAGCGGCCACACCGGCAGCGGCCAGGCGGTGAGCCTCACGGGCGACACCGGCACCTTCTGGTTCTTCAGCAGCTCGAACGTCGAGGTGATCCTGAAGGTCCTCGACGGCCGCGCGTCGAACGGGAAGTTCTGGGTCTTCTACGGCGCCCTGTCCAACGTGGAGTACACGATCCAGGTGACGGACACCGCGACCGGCGCGGTGAAGACCTACACCAACCCGGCGGGCCAGTTCGCGAGCGTGGGCGACACGGACGCCTTCTGAGGAAGGAGGGGCGCGGCGCGCCCCTCCGGAGCCCTTGCGATGCGTCGAGCCATCAGGGGACTAGGGGATCTACAGAAACTATTTCCCATGTACGGATATTCAATCTTCTATTGTCTGGACCAATCCTTGCGCGATGTCTCTTGAGTGGTGATATAATTATTTTTCCATCCTGGGTGCTTCCACCCCAACTCCGATCATTGAGTCCCTGGGAGCATCCGACCCGGAGGATCTCCATGTGTCAGCGAGAGATCGTCGTCCCTCTTCCCGGCCCCGCGAAACCCAAGGCGTACCTGAAGCACTTCGCTTTCAAGCCTCCTCTCTGGGTCCACGGCGCAACCATCTCGTTGCTGGCGGTTACGGTCCTTGCCGTCGTCCTCGGATTCACGCTTCACGGCAGATACCGTGGCGTCGAGGTGAAAGGATCGGATGTCGCCCTTACCGTCGCCAGCCTTGGCGCTCTGCTCATCGGCTACTGGCAATGGCGCATGGCCCGGCACGAGATTTCGATGGACAAGTATTACGACCGGCTGGACCTCGCGAACCGGCGGCAGGATGGCGATCAGACTTCGGTTCGCGACATGATGAAGCCTTCCCACCCGGAATTGTCGGAAGAGTCTCCGGAGATCCTGATGTACGTCTACGCCGAGCTGGACAATCTCGAGTACGTCGTCGAGAAGTACCGGCTCGGCTATATGAACGAAGAGCAGGCTTGCCGCGGCCTCAGAACCTTCCAGCTCCGATGCTGGTCGCCGCAGTTCCGGTGCATCACGCGTCACCGGGTCCATTCCGGAGACTACAATTCCGGAACCGCCCGGGTCGTGGACCGGGTGTGCGAGGGGATCCGGCAGTTGACCTCTCATGAGTACGTGAACGGCGGCGCGGGGCAAGCGCGTCAGGTCGCAGGCACTGCTGCAACGACACCTCGCAGGCGCGCCTCGGATGGTTCCCCGATCTCCTCCGTCCCCAATCCCCAGGCAGGACCGCCGACTCCATTGACTACCAGTCGGGGAGGCGATCCCCTCCGGAGTCGCGCTTCCGACAAGTATCCCTCCCCAGTCTCGGATTCTCCCCTCACGAACCCTGAATCCCTATCGGCCTCGCCTCCCAATCCTTTGACACCGGCAGAGCCCACGGTTTCTTCCAACGCGTCGGGATAGAGCCGATAGGACACCGGCGCTACTCGAACCGGCCCACGAACAGGCCGCCGGTGGAGGCCGCGTCGTAGACGAGGCCGGGATGGTCGTGGTCGGTCCAGAGCCGGTTCGCTCCCCGCTTCGCGGCCTCGGAAGGGACGGCGACCGGCTTGAAGGTGGCGCCGCCGTCGTGGCTGACCAGGAGCGGCGCCGCGATGTAGAGCGTGTACGGATCGGCCGCGTCCACGACCATGGAGCCATACAGAATGTTGAGGTTCGAGGGGAGGCGCCGGTTGACCTCCTTCCAGGTCGCCCCGCCGTCCACGCTGCGCAGCAGGACCGGCCCGATCGGCCCCTTGAAGTCCATCATGTAGAGGATGCGGTCGTCGCTCGGCGCCACGGCGAACAGGGTCGGAAAGCTCGCCGGCCGCAGCTTCGTCCAGGTGGCGCCGCCATCCTGGCTCCTGAAGACCTCGAAGTTGAAATAATGGGTCCCTCCCTCGATGGAAAAGTGGACGTAGACGGTGCGCGGGTCCCGCGGATCGGTCCACAGGGCTACCGGGGTTCGGAAATAGCCGGCCGCGTCGTTGCAGGGGATCACCTGGCTCCAGGTCCGGCCGTCGTCCGTGCTCCGGGTGACGCCGCACTGCGAGGCGAGCAGGGTGTGATGGCCGAGAGCGGCGAGCCGGGTGGGAGTCTGGCCGGAGATCCGCGTCCAGCTCTCCCCGCCGTCGGCGCTCCGCCAGATCGCCTGGGGGTTGGCGGCGTATAGGAGGTCGGGATCGTCAGGGTCGAAGGCGAGGTCGTTCAGCCCCTGCTGCGAGATCGCGCGGGCGAAACCCTGCCACGTCCGGCCGCCGTCCGTGCTGCGGAAGGAGCGGTCCCCGGCGGCGCCGAGGGCGAGGTAGACGGTGCCGGGACGCAACGGGTGGAACTTCAGCAGGTGGGGATCGCCGGCGTCGAGGCCCATCTCGAGGCCGATCCGCCAGTGCGCTCCGGCGTCCGTGCTGCGGGCGACGCCGTCCGCGGTGCCGGCGTAGAGGGTGTCCGGCCGCGAGGGCGCGGCGGCGAGCGCGAGGACCGCCGGCGGCTGGTCGAGGGGACGGGGCAGGCCGGCGGCGATCTCCCGCCAGGTGCTGCCGCCGTCGGCGCTGGTGAAGATCCCTTGCCCGCTCGCCGCATAGACCCTGTCCGGCGAGCGCGGGTCCACCTGGAGGATCACCTGCTCACTGGTGCGCGGCGCCTGCCCCACCACCTGCCAACTCCCGGCGCCGTCGTCGCTGCGATAGACGCGGTAGTCGCCGGCGATCAAAACGTAGAGCCGGTCCGGATCCGAGGGAGCCACGGCGGGACCGGTGTCTCCGAGAGGAGAATTCGGCGATGCCGCCAGCGTCCACCGCACCCCGCCGTCGTCGCTCCTGTAGAGAGAGTTGAAGTCGGTGTGATAGACGCGGCGCGGATCGGCGGAATTCACCAGGATCGACCTGACGTCGGTGCCGTCGCGCGAGACGACCGGCCAGGTGCGGCCGCCGTCCGTGCTGCGCAGCAACACCAGCCGGTCTCCCGCGAAGACGACGCCGCCCGGCGCCACGGTCAGAGCCGTGATCACGGTCGGCCCGTCGACGTAGGGCGTGACGTCGGTCCACGTCCGTCCCCCGTTCGTGCTGCGCAGGAGGACGAGGCCGCCGGCGTAGACCGTCCCGGGATGCTCCGGATCGAGGGCCACGAATTGCAGGCCGGGATCGGTCAGCGCCTTCCAGGTCAGGCCGCCGTCCGTGCTCTTGAAGAGCGTGCCGGCGCCTCCGGAGGGTCCGGCGACCGCGTAGACCACGGCGGCATCCCGGGGATCGACCGCCAGGGAGGAGACGGCGCCGCCGCCCGGGCCGAAGGAGCTCCACGAGCTGTCCACCGACCCCGCGAAGAGGGCCGGCGCCAGGGCGAGCAGGAGAACGCCGAGGCGCGGGAGGACAAGCCGGAGACGCCGGTGGTTTCGCATCGTGACTCCTATCGGAAATCGCCTTCGAACAGGCCGCCGCTGGACGCTTCGGCATAGACGCGGCCGGGCCGGCGGAGGTCGGTCCAGAGCCGGTCGGCCGTGCGTTTCGTGGCTTCGAAGGGAGCGGCGACCGGCATGAAAGTGGCGCCGCCGTCGTGGCTGATCAGAACCTGGGGGCCACCGCCGAGATAGACCGTATCCGGATCGGCGGCGTCCACCGCCATCGACTGGAAGAGGGCGCCGACGCCGTCCGGCACCTGCGCATCGACGATCGCCCAATGATCCCCGCCGTCGGCGCTCCTCGACAGGCGATGCTGGAAGGGATCGAACGCATAAAGAATCCGAAAGTCAGAAGTCGCCGGGGCGAAGGCGGCGGCCTGCGCGATCGGCAGCGTCTGCCAGGTGACCCCACCGTCGCGGCTGCGGTAGACCGCGAAGGCGAAATGGCTGCTGCCGTTGGTCACCGTGGCGTGGGCGTAGAGGGTCGCGGAGCCCTTGGGATCGGCCCAGAGGGCGCCCACGATGACGGAATCCTCGCCGTTGACGAAGCAGGGCAGGGTCTGCTTCCAGGTACGGCCGCCGTTGCGGCTCCGGCGGAGCCCGCAGCCGGGATCGGCGATCAGGGTCCAGCGATCGAGGACGGCGAGGTGAAACGTCTGGCTGGCGACGATCGCGTTCCAGGTGCTCCCGGCGTCGGCGCTCTTCCAGATCCCCTGCCCGTTGGCCGCATACAGGACCTTGGGATTGCCCGGCTCCCAGGCGAGGTCGTTCAGGCCGTTCTGGCTGATCGCGCGGGCGAAGGGGCTCCAGGTGTGGCCGCCGTCCGCGCTGCGGAACGAGCGCGTACCCTCCTCTCCGAGGGCGAGATAGACCGTGTCCGGCGCCAGCGGCGAGAGCTTCAGGAGCTGGACCGCGGCGGCGTTCAGCCCGTTCTGGGGCCCGAGCCGCCACTGCGCGCCACCGTTCCTGGTGGTGGCGATGCCCCAGTCCGCCGTCCCGGCGAAGAAGAAGTCCGGCCGGGCGAGGGGCGAGGCGAGCGACACGACCTCGAGCGGACGGCCGAGCAGCCGCGGCAGGCCGGCGTCGCGGCTCGTCCAGCTCTTGCCGCCGTTCAGGCTCTGGAACAGGTCGGCCTCGGTGGCCGCGAACAGCCACTCCGGGCTGCGCGGGTCGACCAGCAGGACCTGGTGGAACGGCGAGCCGGTGAGCGACAGAGAGCCGGCGGCCCGCCAGGTCGCGGCGCCATCGTCGCTGCGGAACACCTGCAAGCTGTCGACGGCCATTGCGTAGAGAGTGTTCGGGGAGGAGGGAGCGAGCGCGAAAGCCTCGAGATCGCCGGCGACCGGCGGCCGGGCGGCTGGCGTCCAGGTGGCTCCAGCGTCCCGGCTTACGGCGACGGCGCTCAAGCTGGCGCGGTAGACGGACCCCCGCTGGGCCGGGTTCACCAGAATCCAGCGGATATCGGTGCCGTCCGTGGCCACGACCGTCCAGGAGGCGCCGGCGTCCGCGCTGCGCAGCAGCTCCTGCCCGGCGCCGGCCAGGACGACGCCTCCCGGCGCCACGGCCAGCGACTGGATGTAGGCGCGGCCGCCGGGCGGCGACGGCGAGACGTCGGTCCAGGTGGCGCCGCCGTCCACGCTGCGCAACAGCTTGTCGCCGCCGGCGTAGATCGTCGAAGAGTTTTCGGGATCGATGGCCACCACCCGCAGGTCCGGGCCGGCGAGGGCCCGCCAGGTCACGCCGGCGTCCGTGCTGCGGTACAGCGTGCCCATCCCATGGGCTCCCGCGACCGCGAAGACGTGCCAGGCGTCCCTGAGATCGACGGCGATGGACAGCACGGTGCCGCCCCCCGGACCGAAGGGAGACCACGGGCCGGGCGCCGGCTGCCCGAAGGCGACGGCGGCGAGCAGGATCCATCCCGTCACCCACAGAGCGCTCCAACCAGACCGCGATGCTCGAGCTCGGCTCATGAAAGCTTCCTCCTTCATTCCTCGATGCGCTGATTGCCCGCCGGGACCGTCATCCAGGTGAACGTTCCGCTCGCGTCGAAGCGGCCCTCGAACAGGCCGCCGGCGAGCGAGCTGGCATAGACGCGGCCGGGCCGGGTGCGGTCGGTCCAGAGCTTGCTCACATCCCTCTTGGCGGCCTCGAACGGCGCCTGGACGAGGGTCAGCGTCCGGCCGCCGTCGCGGCTGACCAGGGCTCCCTGGCTCGTGCCGACGTAGAGCTGGTCCGGATCGGCCCCGTCCACCGCCAGCGACGGCGAGTAGGGGGGAGCGTCGAGCGGACCCGGATTGACGACCGTCCAGCTCGTTCCCCCGTTGCCGCTGCGGAGCAGGCGGCCGTTGGAGACCGCGTAGAGGACCCGGAAATCGCCCGGCGCCACGCCGAACGCGGCCAGCGGCTCGATCGCCCGCAGCCGCGTCCACCGCGCCCCGTCGCTCTGGCTGCGGAAGGCCACGAAACCGAAATGGCTGCCGGCGTTGGCCGCGACGCCGTAGGCGTAGATGGCGCCGTTCTTCCGGGGATCGGCCCACAGGCTCCGCAGGCTGAGGTGGTCCTCCCCGGCATTGATCGCGCAGGCGAGCACCTGCTTCCAGGTGTGGCCGCCGTCCGTGCTGCGTCCCAGCCCGCAGCCGCAGGCGAGCAGGCTCCGGCCACCCGTGAGGGCGACGCAGGCGTCGCTGGAGCCATAGAGAACGCTCCAGGTCCCGCCGCCATCCGTGCTCTTCCAGAGCGCCCTCTGGTTGGCGGCATAGAGAGTGTCCGGATCGGCGGGGTCGAACGCCAGGTCGCTCAGCCCGGCCAGGGAGATCTCGCGGGCGAAAGGCTGCCAGCTCGCGCCGCCGTCGGTGCTGCGGAACGACCGGTCTCCCGGCCCGTCGAGCGCGACGTAGACCGTCTGGGGCCGCGAGGGATGGAACTTCAGCAGCGCGACGTAGCCGGCGTTCAGCCCGGGCTCGACGCCCGTCCGCCAGCGAGCCCCGCCGCTCGTGCTGCGGGCGACGCCCCATCCGGAGGTTCCGGCATAGAGAGTGTCCGGCTGGGAGGGGGCCACGGCGAGCGCGAGGGACGGCGGCAACGCGAAGATGCTCAGCGGCAGGCCGGCGCTGGTCGACCTCCAGGTGCGCCCGCCGTCCAGACTGGTGAAGATCCCCGCGAAGTCGCTCGCCAGATAGAGCCGGTCCGGATCGCGCGGATCCAGCGCGAGGGACGGCGCGGTCCCGCTGCCGCCCGGCAGCGTCCCCACCCGGCGCCAGGTCGCGGCGCCGTCGTCGCTGCGGAAGATCTCGGAATCCTCGAAGAGCGCGAGATAGAGCGTCGACGGAGCCGTGGGGACCACCGCGAGCGCCCGGACGAGGGTGGCGTTGGAGAGGCCCGCGACCTGGCCCGCGGCCGTCCAGTGCACTCCCCCGTCAACGCTCTTGTAGACGGTGGCCCCGCTCGCGTAGTACACCCGGCCGGGATCGGTCGGGTCGACGACGACCGGCCGGATCTCGTCCGTGACCGCCGTGGCGACGAGCGACCAGGTGACTCCGCCGTCCGCGCTCCGCCACAGCCGCGATTCGCCGTCGAAGCCGAGATTGCTGGCGAAGACGGCGCCGTCCCCACCCACCGCCAGCGCCAGAATCTCCGCGACGCCCGGAGGCGAGACGTCGCTCCAGGTGCCGCCGCCGTCCGCGCTGCGCACGACCTGCTGGACGCCGGCCGCGTAGAGCGTCGAAGGGTGCGCCGGATCGAGCGCCACCAGGGTGAGACGGGGTCCCACCAGGGCCTTCCAGGTCGCGCCGCCGTCCGCGCTCCGGTAGAGGGTCCCCTCCGGCCCCTGGAGCAGTCCCGCGACCGCGTAGACCACTGCGGGATTGCCGGGATCGACCGCCAGCGAGGTGACCGAGCCGCCCCCCGGTCCGAAGCCGGTCCACACCCCGTCCGTGGCCGCCGCGGAGGCCGCGAGCGACAGAACTAGGACGACGAATCCCTGGACAAGCCTGGAGCCTCCCGAACGGTTCGCATATCTCATGCAGAATCCCTCCACGGAGAACTATGCGATGAATCCGACCGAAATGCGTCGTGGGACCGTTCTTCCCCTGACGGGAATCTTCAAGATCCCATGCAGGTATACCCCTCTCTCCCTTCCGGGGATGGCCTTTCCCCCACGAAATTCCGGCGTTTCCCGGACCGGGCGGTGGCGGTCCCTGGAGTATGATCTCGCCGTCCCCGCGATGAGCACGACTCCCCAGCCCAGCGTCGAGATCCAGGACGTCACCAAACGCTTCGGCGACGTGACGGCGGTCGATGGGGTGTCGCTGGCGGTCGGCCGCGGCGAGTTCTTCGCGTTGCTGGGGCCGAGCGGTTGCGGCAAGACGACGCTGCTGCGGATGATCGCCGGTTTCGAGGCGCCGGGCGCGGGAGCGATCCGCATCCAGGGGCGGGACGTGACGCGGGTGCCGCCACACCGGCGGCCGGTCAACATGGTGTTCCAGCAGTACGCGCTGTTCCCCCACCTGACCGTGGCGGAGAACGTCGGCTTCGGCCTGCGCTACAGGTCGCTGCCCGCGTCCAAGGTGGGCGAGGCGCTGGCGCTGGTGCGGCTCGACGGGCTCGAGCGGCGCCGGCCGGACCAGTTGAGCGGCGGCCAGCGGCAGCGGGTGGCCCTGGCCCGCGCCCTGGTGCTGGAGCCCGAGGTGCTGCTGCTCGACGAGCCGCTCGCCGCGCTCGATCCCAATCTCCGCCGCGAGGTGCAGGTGGAGCTCAAGGGGCTCCAGCGGAAGCTGGGGATCGCCTTCGTCTTCGTCACCCACGACCGCGAGGAGGCGCTGGCGATGAGCGACCGCGTCGCGGTGATGAGCCAGGGCAGGGTCGAGCAGGTGGGGACCCCGGCCGGGGTCTTCGAGGCTCCCGAGACGGAATTCGTGGCCCGCTTCCTCGGCGCCACCAACGTCTTCACCGCCGAGGTGCGGCACATGGAGGACGGCGTCCTCCATCTCCAGCTCGCGGACGGCACCGAGCTCGCCGTGCCCGCCGCGGGTCCGCCGCGGCTGCGGCGCGAGCCGGTGCGCTTCGTGGTGCGTCCGGAGAAGCTCTCCCTGCGCGCGGTGCCCTCCCCCGCCGAGATCTCGCTGGCGGTGACGGTCGAGGAGAGCGTCTACCACGGCGCCAGCACGGAGTGGATCGTCCGCGACCGCCGCGGCGAGCGCTTCACCGTCCTCTCCCAGAACGCCGGGACGGCCGGCGAGGCGCTCCCCTTCGCTCCGGGAAGCCCGGCCTTTTTGGGCTGGGAGGCGCGGCACAGCGTGGTGCTGCGGGACTAATGGGGCATCTTGACGGTAAACTTGACGGCCATGACCCTTCAGACGCCTCGCCAGGCGCGCGTCCCGCTCCCGCTCGATCTCATCGAGCACTTCTGCCGGAAGTGGCGGATCGAGGAGATGGCTCTCTTCGGCTCGGTGCTGCGGGACGACTTCTCGCCGGAGAGCGACGTGGACGTCCTGGTCACCTTTTTTCCGAAAGCTCAGCTCAGCCTTTGGGATTTCGTGGAGATGAAGGAAGAGCTTCAGGAAATCCTCCACCGCCCAGTAGATCTGGTGAGCAAGGGAGGGCTCCGCAACCCCTTCCGGCGGCATGAGATCCTGAATACGCGGCAGATCGTCTATGCAGCCTGAGCAGCAGGACGCCTCCTACCTCTGGGACATGCTGGAGGCGGCTCGCCGGGCCCTCGAGTTCACAGATGGCATCACCCTTTTCGAGTATTCGGAAAATCCCCTGCGGCACCTCGCGGTCGAGCGTGCGATCGAAATCATTGGAGAGGCGGCCAACCGGGTCAGCCCAACCTTCCAGCAGGCGCATCCCGAGATTCCTTGGCGCAGGATTGTGGCGCAGCGGAACGTTCTGGCGCATGAATATGGAGACGTCGAGCACGCCTTGATCTGGGATCTCGTCCAGCGGCGGATCCCCCTTCTCATCGAGCAACTCCAGACCCTGGTTCCTGCCCCCCCTCGGGAAGATCCGGAGCTCTGAACGAAGCGGGTGCGGGAGCAGGCCTCCTCTAGGACTGCGCTTCCATCCGCCGGACGATCTCGGCGAACTTCTCGACGGCACTGAGACGATCCAGGGCTTCGATGACTCGCGCGTAGTCCAGGGTCAGGTACTCGTAGATCAGTACGTTGCGGAGCCCCGGGAGCACTTCCAGGTCGTGGGGCACCGTCGGGGGAAATTCGGGAAACGCGGCCAGGTTCCGGACCGACTCCGTGTAGTCCTGGAAGCGCTGCCCGCGCCTGGCTGAGAGATCCCTGGCGATATCGATCACGGCCTGACAGACGATCTGCAGAGAGCGCAGGACGTCGTTGCTCAGGGAAAGGTCGTCACGCAGGCTCGCGGAGCCTGTCACTCGGGGGCGCAGCTCATGGAGGTGGTCGAGGTGCCGGCGCAGCGCAGCCAGCCGATCGATGACGGAGACATGGCTACCGGGGTATGCGGACACCACTCCGAGGTCCGGATGGCCCTCGAAGTACCTCTTCAGCGCGTCGAGCTTCTCCTCCGTCATCCCTCCAGTCTACCGCGCCCCTTGCTCCACTCCGCAGGTCCGGGCATGATCGGCCCTCGTGAGCCACCGTAAAGACCGCTCCTCCTGGTCCCTGCTGCTGCCGGTGTGGCTGGCGCTGGGGGTCTTCTTCCTGGCGCCGCTGGCGCTCATGCTCGCGGTCAGCTTCGCCGAGCGGGGGACGTACGGAGGCATCCAGCCGGTCGGCGACGTGTGGGCGCACCTCCGCTCCGGCGCCCTCCTCGCCAACTATGCCCGGTCGTTCTCGGGCGTCTATCTCGGGATCGGCTGGCGCTCGCTGTGGATGGCGGCGGCGACCACCGCGCTGACGATCGTCGTCAGCTTCCCCATCGCCTACTACCTGGCGATCCTGGCGCCGCCGCGGTGGAAGGGGCTGCTGCTGGGGCTGGTCGTGGTGCCGTTCTGGACCAGCTTCCTGATCCGCACCTACGCCTGGATGTTCATCCTGCGCACCGAGGGGCTGCTCAATCTCGCGCTGATGGGGACGGGGCTGATCCACCATCCCCTGGAGCTGCTGTACACGCAGACGGCGGTGATGATCGGCCTCGTCTACGGCGAGCTGCCGTTCATGATCCTGCCGCTCTACGCCTCGCTGGAGAAGCTCGACCGCTCGCTGCTCGAGGCGGCGGCGGACCTCGGCGCCGGCGGCGCGCAGGCGTTCCGGCGGGTGACGCTGCCGCTGAGCCTCCCCGGGCTCGCCGCCGGCATGGTGCTGGTGTTCGTGCCGAGCCTCGGCCAGTTCGTGGTCTCCGACCTCCTGGGCGGCGCCCGCAGCATGCTGCTCGGCAACCTGATCCAGAACCAGTTCGCCGTCGCCCGCGACAAGCCGTTCGGCTCGGCCCTCGCCTTCGAGCTGATGGCCGCCGTGCTGGTCCTGCTGCTCGCCTATGCCGTCTACGCGAGGCGGCGGGGCGGCGAGGAGCTGCTGTGAAAGGCGCCGGTATGAGAGGAAACTGGCCCCGGCGGCTGCTCGCGGCGCACTCGGCGCTCGTCTATCTCTTCCTCTACGCGCCGATCGCCATCCTGGTGGTCTTCTCGTTCAACGCCTCGCGGCAGACGGCGTTCTGGGCCGGCTTCACGCTCGACTGGTACCGCCGGCTGCTCGGCAACGCAGCGCTCTTCCACGCCGTGCGCAACAGCCTGCTGGTGGGGGCGGCGGCGACCGTCCTCGCCGTCCTGCTCGGCACGCCCGCGGCCCTGGCCCTCGCCAGACACCCGTTCCGCGGCAAGCGGGCCACGCAGGCGCTGCTCTACCTGCCGGTGATCATCCCGGAGGTGGTGCTCGGCGCGGCGCTGGTGACCTTCTTCGGCGCCGTCGGGCTGCGGCTGTCGCTGGTGACGGTGGTGATCGCCCACGTCGCGTTCAGCGTCTCCTACGTGGCGATCGTGGTGCGGGCGCGGCTCGCCGGGCTCGATCCGGCGCTGGAGGAGGCGGCGCGCGACCTCGGCGCCGGCCCCTTCGAGACCTTCCGCCGGGTGACGCTGCCGCTCGCCGCGCCGGGCATCCTCGCCGGCGCGCTGCTCGTCTTCACCCTGTCGATCGACGACTACGTGATCACCTCCTTCGTCGCCGGGGTGGGCGCCACGACGCTGCCGCTCCACATCTACTCGATGCTGAAGGTCGGCGTCACGCCCGAGGTCAACGCCGTCTCGACGCTGCTGCTTATCGGGACGGTCGGGCTGATCGTGCTCGCCCATCGCCTGCTGGGAAAGGGATCGTCATGAAGAGTCCGCTGCCGGCCGCCGCCATCGTCCTCGCCGGGCTCGCGCTGGCCTCCTGCGGAAAGGGACCGTCCGGCAAGGTGGTCAACGTCTACATCTGGACGAACTACCTGCCGAAAGAGGTGGTCGAGGAGTTCAGGCGGCGGACGGGGATCGCGGTCAACGTCGACACCTATGATTCCAACGAGGCCGTGCTCGAGAAGCTCCAGTCCGGGGTGGCGGACTACGACGTGGCGGTGCCGTCGGACTACATGCTGAAGATCCTGATCCCGCAGGGGCTCGTGCGGCCGCTCGACCGCGCCCGGCTGCCCCACTTCGGGAACCTCGATCCGCGCTTCCTCGACCAGAAGTTCGATCCCGGCAACGGCCACTCGGTCCCCTACCTCTGGGGGACGACCGGCATCGGCTACGACCGGAGGAAGATCCCCGGCGGGATCGACAGTTGGCGAGCGCTGTTCGATCCGCAGCACGCCGGGCGCATCCTGATGCTCGACGACCCGCGCGAGGCCTTCGGCGCCGCCCTCAAGCTGATGGGCCGGTCGCTCAACGAGACCGACCCCGCCACGCTCCGGCAGGCCGCGGAGATGCTGAAGGCGCAGAAGCCGCTGGTGCGGACGTATAACAGCTCCGACTTCGCCAATCTCCTGGCCGCCGGGGACGTCGACCTCGCTCAAGGCTGGAACGGCGAGATCGCCGAGGTGGTCTCCCACGCGCCGGACCGGCTGGCGTACGTGGTGCCGAAGGAGGGCGGGACGCTCTGGATCGACAACCTGGTCATCCCCAAGGGAGCCCGCAACGTGGACGCCGCCTACGCCTTCATCGACTACGTGATGGAGCCCGAGGTCGCGGCGAGGATCGTCGACGGCGTCCA
>DASWRX010000141.1:0-2480 GCA_036402955.1 Thermoanaerobaculia bacterium | reverse complement strand
CAGCACGGGGGAGACACTTTCCGGCTGATGGGTTTCTTCGAAGGACGCCGACTCCTGGTGCTCACCAGCGGCTTTGCGAAGAAGACTGAAAGGACCCCACGCCAAGAGATTGCGCTGGCCGAGAAGCGCCGGCAGGACTATCGGAGCAGGAGGCACGAGCAATGAGCGACCTGACTAAGTACGTGCGGATTCGGGCTGCACGCGATCCTGAGTTTGCGGAAGGTTTTGAGGCGGGGTACGCAGACTTCAAGATTGGCGTGCTTCTCCGGCAGGCCCGTGAAAGGGCTGGGCTAACCCAAGAGGAGGTGGCCGATCGGTTGGAGACGAAAAAATCCGCGATCAGCCGAATCGAAAACAGCGCGGGCAGCATACGGCTCTCCACGCTGGAGCGCTATGCGCGAGCGATTGGGTGGCAGCTCTCTCTGGAGCTTCGGCCTCCCCGAAAAGCTTCGGAGCCCAGCAGGTGAACAGGACCGAGCTGGACCTCCCAAGGACGCGACTCGCCGGCCTCGTGATCGGCGGCGTGCTGGTGGTCGTGGCTGCCGTTGGGGTCGGCCTCTGGAGCGGCCCCGGTGCCGCCGGCCGGCCCGGCGTGTCGCAGCTCGGGCCGCTGGGGGTTCTTCTCCTCGCGTATCTGGGCGCGGGGGTCTGGGCGTGGAAGCGGCGGGGGGTTGAGGTGGAGGCTTCGCTGCGGACCGGTGCCGTGATGGGGATTCTTCTCGGCATCGCCGGAACGGCCAACCTGACGCTCGAGTACCTTGGAAACCTGCGGCCGCCCTTCAACGCCATCGTTCCCGCGAGCGAGATGGGAATCATGGTCCTCTTGTTCGGCGCCGCCGCCAGCCTGACCCTGCGGCGCTCGCGCCCGGTGACTCTCGCGCTCCTGGCCGCCGTGTGGAGCGCCGTCGTCGGCACGTCGCTGATCTGCGCCTACGCTTTTCTGTTGCAACTGGCGGTCTTGCAGCCACAGGGCATCGGGAGCCTCGGAAACATCGTGGACAGCGCGGCCCAGCACATGGCGATCGCGCCGATCGTCGCGGTCGTGGCAGGGGCGGTCGCGATCGCCGCGACGCTCCTGCATCGCTCGTCACGGCCTCGCGCCCGGCTCGCCTTGGCGCTCTTGGACGTCGTTCAGGGGGCGGTGGGGATCGGCCTGCTGGTCTTCGCCGCATCGCTGGTGCGCGCCGAGCGGCCGCCTTTCGTCATGGGCGGGATGCTGCTCACCGCCGCCGCGCTCGCCTGCGCGCCGGCCGTGCTTCGGGTCCGGTCATTTGAGAGCCTATAACTTGCCGAAGTCTGGCCCCGAGCCGCGCCTCGCGTGCCACAGGGCTCTTATAACAACCTCGCGCTCGTCGTAGGTATAGTAGAGGTGCACTACCAGTCGTTCGATATACAAACGGCGGACACCTGGGGCGGGGGCACTCAAGTAGGGCTGTCCGATCCCTGGGGCGACCGACAACATCTTGAGCGCCCCACTCAAGTCATCGTCAAGAATCTCAGGCCTTGCCGAGTTCTCACGCCACCATTTCTTGAGGAGCCGGACGTGCTCTCGGGCGGTTGCCGTAAAGCGGAGCTTGCGCCGTGTCACAGCGCTCGCAATTCCCTCAGCACCTCCTCAGCGTCGATCAGTCGGCCGGCCTCCACATCTTCCTGAGAGGCCGCCAGCGCCCTATGGAGGGCGGCGCGGTCAGCCGGATCGAGCCAGTCGCCGGGATCCAGAGGCAGGAGGTCCACTTCGGTTCCCTCCGGGAGCTCCGTGGGTTCATCTACCAGGAGGCGGCCGTTATGAACGCGAGCCTTGAGAGTCATGCGCAGAGAATACCACGCAGCCCAGGGCTGCCGTGGCAGCAGGTCCTCCAGAAAACCCGGAACAGCCGCCGCCACTTCAGGCCGCCGTTCAGCCACCGGCACGTGCCCCGCGCCCGGTCGTAGATCGGCACGGCCCGCTGAATCTCCGGGAGCGCCGATCGCTGCCGCGGTATCGCCCGTTGGCTTTTCGCCATTGCCCAATGGCTTTTCGTCATTGCCCAATGGCTTTTCGTCATCGCCCATTGACTCTTCGTCATTGCCCGCTGACTTTTCGTCATTGCCCGCTGGCGGGGCCTCACGAAATTCCAATGGGCAGTGCCGCAATTCCAACGGGCAACAGCGGCGAGCCGAGGGGGCGTGCCGAAATACTGGAGGTGAGTCCCGAAAAGCCAAGGGGCAGAGGCGGCCCCCTGGAGGGGCGTGACGAAAAGCCGGCGGGCAATGACGAAAAGCCATTGGGCAGGACCGGAAAACCATTGGGCAATGCCGGAAAGCCAGAGGGCGGTGACGCGCGGACCGGGGCGCGCGACTATCGCCCGTACATCCCGTCCACCACCTCGCTCACCCGCACGCTGCGCTCGATCTCGGGATCGAACCGGTTCGACTCCGCGAGGCGCCGCGCCCAGTCCAGGGTCGCCTTGCCCAGCCAGTCCCTGGATTCGCGGGTGACC
>DASWRX010000140.1:0-8727 GCA_036402955.1 Thermoanaerobaculia bacterium | reverse complement strand
CCCCGCGACGAGGTGCCGGCGGGCGGGCGGGGGGGGAGGAGGCGGATGTAGCCGCCGCCGGCCAGCTTCCAGAAGAGCATCAGGGCGTCGAGCTGCGGCATCGGCGTGATCTTCAGGATCGACTGGATGTCGTAGGTGCCGTTGATGCGCGTCAGCATGAAACCTTCCTGCGGGGAGAGCTTCGAGGAGGTGAGCTGCTCCATGGTCGCCGTCACCTGCGGGACGGACGACAGGGTGACGCCGGCGCGCTCGATCTGCTCGCGGACCTTCTTCTCGGCCAGGGTGAGCGCGTCCTGCGCGTCCGGGTCCTCCGGCTCCAGAGCCCGCGCCGCCCGCAGGTGGCGCAGCGCCGCGTCGAGCTCCCCCTGCGCCAGATAGGCCTTCCCCGCCTCCACCAGCACGCTGCCGCTCAGCGCCGCGCTGGGGTCCCCGGGAGTGGGGCGCCAGCGCAGCTTGACCAGCTTCAGGCGGCCGAGCTGCCACTGGTCGAAGAGGAGCTTGCAGGTCTGGAACTCGGTCGAGTGCGTCTCCTGGCGGATCTCCTCGATCGTGCGCTGGTCGTCCACCAGGGAGAGGATCCGCCGCTCGCCGGGACCGGCGCCCGGCACCGTCGAGAGGTCGACGGTCGCCACCGGGATCACGGCCTCGTTGGGGATCACCTGCCGGATGCGCCGCCATTCGTCCACCCGCTGGACCCCCTCCATCACGATGGCGGTCACGTCCAGCCGCATCGGCACCATGGCGCTCTCGGGCAGCACGTCGTCGAGGAAGCGGAAGTCCCCCTCCTCCCAGGCGAAGATGTCGTAGATGCTCTCCTCGGCCTTGAGGCGCAGCATGCGGCCGAGGTCGCGCTCGGCGATGGCGCCGTTGTTGACCAGGATCATCCCCAGCAGCGAGCGGGTCTTCTCCTGCAGCTCGATGGCCCGGCCGAGCTGCCCCTCGTTGATCAGGCCGTGGCTGACCAGGAAGTGCCCCAGATACTCCTCGGGCTTGTTCGAGGCGGAGGAGAGGATGAGGCCGTCCTTGAAGAAGATCTTCTTCTCGGTCTTGCCGTGCACGATCTCCAGCGTCCCGCTCTTCTTGCTCTGCGAGAGCCACTGGAGCAGCTCCTCGAGCTGCATGGTCCTCAGATTGCCGACGATGCCCATGATGGTCGGGCCGAGTATACTTCTATGTAAATAGCCAGTGCTATGCGAATACTGAGAGGAGTAGGGGGAGATGGATCGGGCCGCCAGCGCGCTCCGCATGGGAGAACCTCATCTTCGGGCCGGAGTCGTCCCTCTCTGGCCCTGGTAGTGACTCGAGGAGCCCGGATCGCCGTACGCGACCTCCGGCTCGGACTCCATGGCGATGAAGATGAGTTGTGCAATTCGCCTGCCCGCTTCCAGGACGAACGGTTGCGGCCCGAGGTTCTGGAGCTCCAGGGTGATCTCCCCCTCGAAGCCGGGATCGCACCAGCCGGCCAGCGAGTGGTTGATCCACAGCCGGCCGAGGGTGGATTTGAGCTTGAGGTCGCAGGCGACGTCCTTGGGGATGCGGACGTACTCCATGGTCGAGGCGAGCACGACCTCGCCCGGGAAGAGCTTGATGTGGGGAGCCCGGAACTCTTCCGGGTCGCGGGTGGGGCAGATCCAGTGGTCGGAGACCCGCACGTCGTAGCTGGCGGCGTTGACCTGCGACTCCTCGAAGGGGGTGACCCCGTTGTCGCGCCCCCACCGACGGATCCAGCGGTCCGGCTTGATCATTACAGGAACCGGACCGGCGTCGTCACCTGCTCGCGGTGGATGGTGTCGACGAAGCGGATGATCTTGCGCGACAGCGACATGAAGAGGGACGAGGTGCGCGAGCCGCCGCCGAAGAAGCGGACCCCCCGCAGCAGCTCGCCGTCGGTGACGCCGGTGCAACTGAAGAGAATCTGGTCGCCCGGGGCGAGCTCGTCGGTCTTGTAAATCTTGGAGAGGTCGTGGAAGCCCAGCGCCCGCAGCCGCTCCTCCTGCTCCTCCTTCTTCTCCTTGTCCCCGTCGTGCGGCTTCAGCCGCGCCTGGATCTCGCCGCCCAGGCAGCGCATGGCGGCGGCGGTGATCACCCCTTCGGGGGCGCCGCCGATCCCCATCACGGCGTGGACGCCGGTGCCGCGCACGGCGGCGGAGATGCCGGCCGACAGGTCGCCGTCCGGAATCAGGCGGATGCGGGCGCCGGCCTCGCGGATGTCGGCGATGAGCTGATCGTGCCGCGGGCGGTCGAGCACCACGATCGTCAGGTCGCTCACCCGGCGGCTGAAGGCGTTGGCGATGTTGCGCAGGTTCTCGGCCACGGGCGCGTCGAGATGGGTCACGCCGCGGGCGGTGGGACCGACGACCAGCTTCTCCATGTAGACGTCCGGGGCGTGGAGGAGGCCGCCGCGCTCGGCGGCGGCGAGCACGGTGATCGCGTCGGAGGTGCCGGTGGCGCAGAGGTTGGTCCCCTCCAGGGGATCGACGGCGATGTCCACCCGCACGGCGCCGTCCCTGCCGCGCAGGGCGCCCAGCTCCTCGCCGACGAAGAGCATCGGCGCCTTGTCGCGCTCCCCCTCGCCGATCACCACCCGGCCGTCCATCTGGATGCCGTCCATCTCCCGCCGCATCGCCTCGACGGCCACCTGGTCGGAGTACTTGCGCTGGCCGAAGCCCATCGTCTTGGCGGCGGCGATCGCCGCCTCCTCGGTGACGCGGATGAAGTCCTGCTCCAGCAGGTGATCCATGACGACGGCCATCAGCGGGCGCTCCCGGCGGCGACCGGCTGGTCCTTGGCGTCCCTCGGTTTCGGGGCCGGCCGCTCCGGCGCGTTGTAGGCCGGGATGCCGGTGATCGCCTCGCCGATGATCAGGCCGTGGATGTCGTGCGTCCCCTCATAGGTGTAGACCGACTCGATGTTGAGCATGTGGCGGATCACCGGATAGTCGTCCACGATGCCGTTGGCGCCGAGGATCTCGCGGGCCAGCTTGGCGCACTCGCGGGCGAGCCAGATGTTGTTGCGCTTGCCCATCGACACCTGGAAGGGCTTGAGCCGCCCGTTGTCCTTCAGCTTGCCGAGCTGGTAGGCGAGGAGCTGGGCCTTGCTGATCTCGGTCGCCATCCAGGCCAGCTTCTCCTGCACGAGCTGGTGGCAGGCGATCGGCTGGCCGTTGAACTGGATCCGCTCCTTGGCGTAGGTCAGCGCGGTGTGGTAGGTCTCCATCGCCGAGCCGACGCCCCCCCAGGCGATGCCGTAGCGCGCCTGGTTGAGGCACATCAGGGCGTTCTTCAGCCCCGTGGTGCCGGGGAGCATGGCGTCCGCCGGGATGCGGCAGTCGTGGAAGCCGAGCTCCGAGGTGGTCGAGGCGCGCAGCGAGAACTTGCCGTGCTGGTCCGCGGAGGTGAAGCCGGGCGTCCCCTTCTCGACCAGGAAGCCGCGGATGCCGTCATCGGTCTTCGCCCAGACGACGGCGACGTCGGCGAGGGTGCCGTTGGTGATCCACTGCTTGGAGCCGTTGAGCACCCAGCCGTCGCCCACCTTCTTGGCGGTGGTGCGCATGCCGCCGGGGTTGGAGCCGAAGTCGGGCTCGGTCAGGCCGAAGCAGCCGATGGCCTCGCCGGTGGCGAGCCGGGGAATCCAGCGGTCCTTCTGCTCCTGCGAGCCGAAGGCGTGGATGGGATACATCACGAGCGAGCTCTGGACGGAGACGAAGCTGCGCAGCCCCGAATCGCCCCGCTCGAGCTCCTGCATGATCAGGCCGTAGGCGACGCCGTGCAGCCCGGGCAGCCCATAATCGGAGAGACTGGCGCCGAACAGGTTGAGGGCACCCATCTCGGGCACCAGCTCGAGAGGCGTGCGCGCCTCGCGGTGGCACTCCTCGATGATCGGCTTGACTTTGTCGTCGACGAAAGCGCGAACGGTGTCGCGCACCAAGCGCTCCTCCTCGGAGAGAAGCGCGTCCAGCTCCAGCAGATCGACGCCTGGAAAGCGGCTCAAGGGGGTGTCCTCCTTCAGTGCACGCTTGGAATGTGGGCGGAAGCTCGGGGTTCTTCACGGCAAAGCCGCGCGCGAGATCATATCATCCCTCGGCGGGCGGCCTTCCCTGTTACCATGACCCCCAGGCTTCGCTGAATCCTCAGCAGCTCTTCGAGGAGGTTATCCCCCATGATCCGCCGGGCGCTCTTCACCGCGACCACGATCCTGGCCATCCATCTGGCGCTCCCCGGGACCGCCCTGTCCGCTCCCGCGCCCCGGCCGGCGCCGCCGAGCCCCGTGGACGACGAGCTCGTCGCGATGGGCGAGACGATCCCCGGCTTCGGCGGCATGTTCTACGACGCCGACGGGTACCCGACCGTCTATCTCCGCGACACCCGGCATCCGGCCGCCGTGGCCGCCCTGAAGAGCCTGGGCTCGCAGGTCCGCGTCCTCCAGGGGGACTACGAGTTCGCGCAGCTCGTGGCCTGGAAGCGGGCGCTGCGCCCCGCGCTCGGCCTGCCCGGGGTGGTGTACCTCGACGCCGACGAGGCGCGCAACCGCGTCGTCGTCGGCGTCACCAGCCTCAACGCCGCCTCGCCGGACAAGAGCCTCGACCGCGGCCGCCTGGACAAGGAGATCACGGCGCGGGGCGTGCCGCCGGCGGCGGTCCTCTACGTGGAGGCGCCGCCCCTCTCCGAGCTGATCGCGGCGCAGCGGATGGGTGATCCGGCCGGCGCCGCGGACAAGCGCAAGCCCTCGACGGCGAGCATCCAGAGCACGATCCGGCCGGTGCCCGGCGCGGTCCAGCTCTCATTCATCAAGCAGCCCTACATCTACTTCTGCACCATCGGCTTCAACGCCTATCTCGGCGGCGCCTTCGGGTTCGTCACCAACTCGCACTGCACGAGCGACCGCGGCGCGGTCGACGGCACCCGCTACTCCCAGGGGGACCCCTACGGCGCCGCCATCGCCACCGAGATCGCGGACCCGTCCTACTCGACCGGCGGCTCCTGCCCGGCGGGGCGCAAGTGCCGCTACAGCGACAGCGCCTTCGCCCAGTATGACGGTGCCAGCCTGGGCAGCTTCGGCAAGCTCTCTCATCCCGCCACGCGGGGCGTGGAGGTGGGCTCGCTGACCCTCAAGCCCGCCACCTCCCGCTTCAACGTGACCGGCGCCGGCCCGGCGCCGCTCTCCGGCCAGGTGGTCAACAAGATCGGGCGGACGACCGGCTGGACCTACGGGCCGGTGATCGCCACCTGCGTCGACGTCGACAGCTCCAGCACCGAGTTCACCCTGTTCTGCCAGCACATCGTCCAGGCCGGCACTCAAGGGGGGGACAGCGGCTCGCCGGTGTTCTCCTGGACCAGCGGGACCGCCGTGAAGCTGCTCGGCATCCTCTGGGCCGGCGGCACGGACAGCCACGGGCACGGCATCTTCGCCTTCAGCCCGTTCAGCAGCATCCAGCAGGAGCTGGGGCCGCTGCGCGTCAACTAGCCCGCGCGGGAACGGCGGGTCGGGCGGGGGGGAGATCTCGGATATGATCTCCCCCCTATGGGATTCCCCGGGGGTAGCGCGTACGCGATGGCGAGGGACGTGGCCGAGGGATACCTCCTGGTCACCGAGCGCACCTTCAAGACGTTGACCCGGCCGGACCTGGACCAGCTCACCTTCGAGATCGACCGCCACCTCCGCGAGCTGCGCGGCGATCAGCCCTCGCTCGACGATCTCGTGGCCATCCAGGGGCGGCAGCGGCGCATGCAGCGCCTCAACGCCGCGCTGATGATGCTGCGCAGCTACCGCCAGAAGCAGAAGCTCTGATGACCTTCCCCCGCATCGCCCTGACCCTGGCGCTCGCCTTCGCCGGCGCCTTCGCCGTGGACGCGCTCTGCGCCGCCCGCGGCCTGCTACCCCCCGGCTTCCGGGCGCCCTGGCGCCGCGGGCTGGCGATGCTGGTGCTGGCCGCCCTGCTGGCCGTCGGGGTCTTCGCGCCGCTGGCGAGCTTCGGCGTCAGCCTCGAGCCGGACCTCGCCAAGATCAGCACGCCGCAGCTCTTCCTGCTGCACGCCCTGATGGTGGCCACGATGGTCCTCTGGTTCCTGCTCGGCTTCGCCGGCGTCCGGCCGGTCCCGCCGCCCGTGCCGGAGCCCGTGCTGGAGCCGGCGCCGGAGCCTCCCCCGCCGCCGCGGCTCTCTCTCGCGCGGCAGTTCGCGATCCAGTTCGGCTTCGTCCCGCGCACCAGCGTGCCGCGGGAGATCGGCCTCGGCGTCCTGGTGGGCATCGGCGCCTGGGCGGCGGTGCTGGCGGCGCTGATGCTGATCGCCGGCGTGCTGTGGGCGGTCGGCGGCGAGAGCGCGATCCCCAAGGCACCGCCGGCGCTGGTGCCGTTCATCGCCGGGCTGCCGGTCGGGATCCGGTTCCTGGTCAGCCTCTCGGCCGGCGTGGTCGAGGAGAGCTTCTTCCGCGGTTTCCTGCAGCCGCGCGTCGGCATCCTGCTGTCGACCGCCTTCTTCGCCGTCGCCCACCTCTCCTACGGCCAGCCGTTCATGCTGGTCGGCATCGCCCTGCTGTCGCTGATCTACGGCCTGCTGGTGAAGTGGCGCCAGAACCTGTGGCCGGCGATGGCGGCGCACGCCCTGTTCGACGGCGTGCAGCTCCTGGTGGTGGTGCCGGCGGCGTTGAAGATGCTGCAGGGGACGGGGGGGAAGCTGGCGGCGTTCCTCTGGTAGACTCCGGCGTGAGGATCGCGCCGATGCCCGACGAGCAACGCTTCCACTTCGCCATCGGGAGCCGGTTCGAGAACATCGAGCTGGTCCAGGTGGTGCTGAAGGACTGCCTCCAACGATTGGGGATGGACGACGACACCCAGCACTGGGTGGACGTCGCGGTTCGCGAGGCCCTGGCCAACGCGATCAAGCACGGCAACGAGCAGAACCCCTCGAAGCAGGTCCACGTGGACCTGGCGATCGAGGCGAGCGAGCTGGTGATCCGGATCGAGGACGAGGGGGTGGGGTTCGACGCCACCGGGCTCGGCGACCCCCTGGCTCCGGAGAACCTGCTGCGACCCAACGGCCGCGGCATCTTCTACATGAAGAAGTTCATGGACGAGATCGATTACGGCGCCGGTCCCGGCGGCGGCACCATGGTGACGCTGCGCAAGCGGGTCTCCGGACCGAAGACGTTCCGGCACGACGACTAGGAGGGAGCTCGAATGAATGTGAACGTGCGGCAGCGAGGCGACGTGACCATCCTGGACCTCAAGGGCAAGATCACCATCGGCGCGGGGGACATCCAGCTCCGCAACGCGGTCCAGGAGGCGATGAACAGCGGCACCAAGAAGATCCTGATCGACATGAAGGACGTCTCGACGATCGACTCCTCCGGCATCGGCGAGCTGGTGAGCGCCTACACCACCGCCACCAACCGGGGGGTCAAGCTGAAGCTGTTCTGCCTGCCCACCAAGGTCACCGACATCCTCACCATCACCCAGCTCATCACCGTCTTCGACGTGTATGACAACGAGGAAGAAGCCGTCAACTCGTTCTAGCCGGGCCCGGCGGTGAGCGCCGTCACGGCCCCCTCCGCGCTCGCCGGGCCCCTCGCGGCCTGGGCGGCGCGGGTGGACCGCCGCCTGCCGGAGCTGCTGCTGCCGCCGGGACAGCGGCCGGAGCCCGTCCACCAGGCCATGCACTACGCGCTGACCGGCGCGGGCAAGCGGGTCCGCCCGGTGCTCACGCTGGCCGTCGCGGAGCTCTTCGGCGCCCGCTCCGAGCCGGTGCTCGACCTCGCCTGCGCCGTCGAGATGGTCCACGCCTGCTCGCTGGTGCTGGACGACCTGCCGGCGATGGACGACGCCGCCCTGCGCCGCGGCCGCCCGACGGTCCACCGCCGGTTCGGCGAGAGCGTGGCCCTGCTCGCCGCCCTGGCGCTGCTCAACCGCGCCTACGCCCTGGTGGCAGAGGCCGCCCACCGCCTCGCCCTGCGGCGGTACACCACCGAGGACGTCGTCCACCACCTCGCGGCGGCCATCGGCAGCGACGGGCTGATCGGCGGCCAGGCCCTCGACCTCCTCGCCGACCCCGGCGAGACGAGCCTCGAGGTCCTCGAGTACATCCACAGCCACAAGACCGGCGCCCTGTTCATGGCCGCCGGCGAGCTGGGCGCCATGGCCGCCGAGGCGCGCCGCCGCGACCTCGAGGTGATCGCCCGCTTCGCCAAGAACCTCGGCCTCGCCTTCCAGATCTCCGACGACCTGCTCGACGTGCTCGGCACCCCGGAGGAGACGGGGAAGGACACCGGCAAGGACGCCGGCAAGGTGACCTTCGTGAAGCTCCTCGGCGTCTCCGGCGCCCAGACCCTCGCCGCCGAGCTCCTCGGCTTCGCGGTGGATTCCCTCGCCCCGCTGGGGCGCAGGGCCGAGCCGCTGCGGGACTTGGTCAGGTTCGTCCAGCACCGGTCGCGCTGACGGGGGGAACGGCTCCCCCGGGAAGGGAGACCCCCGTACCTTCCGGGGAGAGGGGTCTCCCCAGGAGGGAGAGGGGTCTCCCCAAACCGCCGCCGTCGGCGGAACCAATCCGCCGTTCCTCCCCTCTAATCTCCCAGGAGCGCTCCTCTCGAACCTCGTAAGCGTCCGGTGAACCCCATGTAGGCCCCGGCGAGGTCCCTCGCCCCCTGGGGGGCGGGGTGGTCAGGCGGCCTGGGCGGCGACCCGGGAGAGCTTCCAGGCCTGCGGGGTGAGTTCGGCGAGGGCATCCGGGGAGT
>DASWRX010000139.1:0-15094 GCA_036402955.1 Thermoanaerobaculia bacterium | reverse complement strand
TGCGCTCGACGTCCGCCCTGACCCGCTGGATCAGATCGGGGTTGGTCGGCCCGAGGTTCGAGCCTCCCGAGTTGGCGGCGTTGTAAGGGAAGGGAGCCGTGGCCGACGGGCGTCCCCAGAAGTAGCGCGGGCCGCTGAACGGCTGGCCGATCAGCTCGGAGCCGGCGGCGTGGCCGTTGCTGACGATCAGGCTGCCGTTCGCCTGATGGGGAAAGACGCCTTGAGCGATCGCGGTCACGGCCAGGGGATAGAGCAGGCCGGTCAGGACCGTCAAGACGAGAAAGATCAGGATCGAGGTTCGCAGCTCTCTCATGGTTTATACAACCCCCAGTCCGTGCAGGAGGAGATCGATCAGCTTGATGCCGACGAAGGGGACGAGCACTCCGCCCAGGCCGTAGATCAGCAGGTTGTCGCGCAGCAGGCGCGAGGCCGAATGGCGGCGGAACTTGACCCCCTTGAGCGCCAGCGGGATGAGCACGATGATGATCAGGGCGTTGAAGATCACCGCCGACAGGATGGCGCTGTCGGGGCTCGCCAGATGCATCAGGTTGAGCCGGTTGAGCACCGGATAGGTGGTGGCGAAGGCCGCCGGGATGATGGCGAAGTACTTGGCCACGTCGTTGGCGATCGAGAAGGTGGTGAGCGTGCCGCGGGTGATCAGGAGCTGCTTGCCGATCTCCACCGCTTCGATCAGCTTGGTGGGGTTCGAATCGAGATCGACCAGGTTCGCCGCCTCCTTGGCCGCCTGGGTGCCGGAGCTCATGGCGACCGCGACGTCGGCCTGGGCGAGCGCCGGCGCGTCGTTGGTGCCGTCGCCGGTCATCGCCACCAGCCGGCCGCCGGCCTGGTACTCGCGGATCAGCCTGAGCTTGGCCTCCGGCGTCGCCTGCGCCAGGAAGTCGTCCACCCCGGCCTCGGCGGCGATGGCGGCGGCGGTCAGCGGGTTGTCGCCGGTGATCATCACGGTCTTGATCCCCATCTCGCGCAGCTCGGCGAAGCGCTCGCGGATCCCCCCTTTGACGATGTCCTTGAGGTGGATCACGCCGAGCACCCGCGAGCTCTCGGCGACGGCGAGCGGCGTGCCGCCCCCCCTGGCGATCGTCTCCACCTTGCTGCGCACGTCGGCCGGGAAGGCGCCGCCGCGGCCGGCGACCCAGGCTTCGACGGCGTCGGCCGCCCCTTTGCGAATGCAGAGGCCGCCGACGTCGACGCCGCTCATGCGGGTCTGCGCGGTGAAGGGAATGAATTTCGCGCCGATCGCCTGGACGTCGCGCTCGCGGATGCCGTAGCGCTCCTTGGCGAGCACCACGATGCTGCGCCCCTCGGGGGTCTCGTCGGCGAGCGAGGAGAGCTGCGCGGCGTCGGCCAGCTCGCGCTCCCCGACCCCGTCGGCCGGCAGGAATTCCGTCGCCTGCCGGTTGCCGAGAGTGATGGTGCCGGTCTTGTCGAGCAGCAGCACGTCGACGTCGCCGGCCGCCTCGACCGCGCGGCCGGAGGTGGCGATGACGTTCGCCTGGATCATGCGGTCCATGCCGGCGATGCCGATCGCCGAGAGCAGGCCGCCGATGGTGGTGGGGATCAGGCAGACGAGGAGCGCCGTCAGCACGGTGACGGTGACCGGCGTGCCGTGCCCGGCCGCGGTGACGCTGTAGAGCGAGAACGGCAGCAGGGTGACGGTGGCCATCAGGAAGACCAGGGTGAGGCCGGCGAGCAGGATCGACAGCGCGATCTCGTTCGGCGTCTTCTGCCGCTTCGCCCCCTCGACCAGCGAGATCATGCGGTCGAGGAAGGTCTCGCCGGGGTTGGCGGTGATGCGGACGACCAGCCAGTCGGAGAGCACCTGGGTGCCGCCGGTGACCGAGCTGCGGTCGCCGCCGCTCTCGCGGATCACCGGCGCGCTCTCGCCGGTGACCGCCGCCTCGTTGACCGAGGCGACGCCCGCGATCACCTCGCCGTCGCCGGGGATGACCTCTCCGGCCTCGACCAGCACGTGGTCCCCCTTGACCAGGTGGGTCGAGGCGACCGGCGTGTAGGTGGCGTCGCGGCGGGGCTCCCAGAGCTGCTTGGCGAGGGTGGTCCTGCGGGTCTGGCGCAGGGCCGCGGCCTGGGCCTTGCCCCGCCCCTCGGCCATCGCCTCGGCGAAGTTGGCGAACAGCACGGTGAACCAGAGCCAGAGGGCGATGCCGAGAATGAACCCTGCCGGCGCCTCGCCGTGGCCGGCGCGCAGGGCCTGGACGAACAGCCCGGTGGTCAGGAAGCTGCCGACGTAGACCACGAACATCACCGGGTTGCGGAGCATCCGCCGGGGATCGAGCTTGCGGAACGAGTCCTTGATCGCTTCGCGGACGATCTTGGGATCGAAGAGAGAGGTCTTGTGTCTGGGCATGGTCAGTTGCCTCCCACCCTTTGGAGATGCTCGACGATCGGGCCGAGCGCCAGCGCCGGAAAGAAGGTGAGCGCGCCGACCAGCACGATGACGCCGATCAGCAGGACGACGAACAGTGGGGTGTGGGTGGGCAGCGTCCCGGGCCCCACGGGCACCAGCTTCTTGCTCGCCAGCGAGCCGGCGATCGCCAGCGTCGGGATGGCCAGCCAGAAGCGGGAGACGAGCATCGCGACGGCGCCGGTCAGGTTGTAGAAGGGGGTGTTGGCGGAGATCCCCGCGAAGGCGCTGCCGTTGTTGTTGCCCATCGAGCTGTAGGCGTAGAGGACCTCGCTGAAGCCGTGGGCGCCGGGGTTGGCGATCCCCTTGAGGCCCGGCGCGACCACCACCGCCACGGCGGTGAACAGCAGCACCACCAGCGGCATGATGAGCACGATCAGCGCCGCCATCTTGACCTCGTACGACTCGATCTTCTTGCCCAGGTACTCCGGCGTGCGGCCGACCATGAGGCCGGCGATGAAGACGGCGACGATGACGAAGACCAGCATGCCGTAGAGCCCCGAGCCGACGCCGCCCAGGATCGTCTCGCTGAACTGCATCAGGAACAGCGGCACCAGGCCGCCCAGCGGCGTGAAGGAGTCGTGCATCGAGTTCACGGCGCCGCACGAGGTGGCGGTGGTGGCGGCGGCGAACAGCGCCGAGCGGGCGACGCCGAAGCGCACCTCCTTGCCCTCCATGTTGCCGCCCTCCACTCCCAGGACTGCGATCCTGGGATTCCCCTGCGCCTCGGCCCAGTAACCGAAGAGCTGGAAGCCGAGCAGCACGATCAGCATCGCGGCCAGGATGGCCCACCCCTGGCGGGTGTCTCCCACCATCCTGCCGAAGGTGTAGCAGAGCGCGGCGGCGATCACCGTTTCGCTCAGGATCAGCAGGAGGTCGGTCAGCGGCGTCGGGCTTTCGAACGGATGGGCGGCGTTGGCGTTGAAGAAGCCGCCACCGTTGGTTCCCAGGTGCTTGATCGCCATCTGCGAGGCGACCGGCCCGACGGCGATCACCTGTTCGGTGACCGGTTTGCCGTCGGCGCCGCGGGCGGCCTCGACGAGCGGGACGGTCCTGGAGGCCGAGAAGGTCTGTACCACCCCCTGGGAGACCAGCACCAGGGCGAGGACGAGCGAGAACGGCAGCAGGATGTAGAGCGTCGTCCGGGTCAGATCGACCCAGAAGTTGCCGAGGGTCTCGGCCTTGCGACGAGCGATGCCGCGGATGAAAGCGACCAGAATCGCCATGCCGGTCGCCGCGGAGGTGAAGTTGTGCACGGCGAGCCCGGCCATCTGCGTCAGATAGCTCATCGTGGCCTCGCCGACGTAGCTCTGCCAGTTGGTGTTGGTGGCGAAGCTCGCGGCGGTGTTGAGCGAGGAGTCGGTGGAGATCGCGCCGAGATGCTGCGGATTGAGCGGCAGCCACTGCTGGACCCGCTGCTGCGCGTACAGGACGAGCATGCCCACGGCGCTGAACAGGAGGACGGCGAGGGCGTAGACCTTCCAGTCCATCTCCTCGTCCGGACGCACGCCGCAGACGCGGTAGATCAGCCGCTCGACCGGCCCGAGAACGCGGTCGAGGCCCCACAGCGGCCGGCCCTCATAGACCCGCGCCATGTAGGAGCCCAGCGGCTTCGCGAGGGCCACCAGGGCGGCGATGAACAGGAAGATCTGGAGCAGTCCGTTGGTGGTCATCGGCATCCCCTCTCAAAAACGCTCCGGTTTCAGCAGGGCCACGAACAGGTAGACGGTCAGACCGATCGTCACCAGCAGGCCCAGGACGTAGAGACCGTTCATCGCTTCTCCTCCCGCGCCGGCTCCAGGGCGGCGCACAGGCGCACGAAGCGCCAGGACAGCCAGAAGAAGAGGACGGTGGCGACGACATAGACGAAGTCCATCGGAGGCCTCCTTGGCAGCGGGCCGCGATCCCGAGCCCGAACAGCCCGGCGGGCGGCAAGGTCAGCATCGTCGGTCGGGTCTTAAGAAGTCCGGAGGGAGATCGAAAGATTGTCTAAAGATTTCGCGGCGTGTCCCCTGCCGCGTCCGGATTGCGCATCTCCCAGTAGCCCACATAGGGAGCTCCCGCCGGGACAGATCCGTCCCCGGGATCGCAAACGAAAGAGAGCCTCGTCATGAAAAAGACCGTCAAGATCCGCCTGACCCTCAATCGTGAGACTCTGCGGAATCTGGTTTCGGATGAGATGTCGGGAGCCCAGGGAGGAGCCCTGGTGGTCACCACGACCGACTGCACAGTCCTCGTCACCAACAGTTGCTACAACTGCGTGAGCCAGACCTGTCCCACGCGCTGCGGCCAGTGGTATTGCCACGGGGTCTGATCAGGCCGCCTCAGCGATTCTCGTCAATAAGACTTCTCGATCGCCCCCGGGCGCCGCCGGCGCCCCGGGGCTCTTCCCGCTTTCCAGCCCCGCGTCCCCAGGCTCTCTCCCAGAGTCACGGCTCGGCTTGCCGGCAGCACTGGTAGGTCACGGTGTCACCAGCAGGGTGAAATGCATTACTCTCTGTAGTCACCAAGACGTGTGAGCCAAACCGGAATGTCCATCTCCGATGTGACGACACTGCTCAGGGCGGCGCACCTGGGGGACCGTGGCGCTGAGGAGGAGCTGTTCGCCCGCCTCTACGCGGACCTCAAGCGCCTGGCGCGCGCCCAGCTCGCCCGCGGCGGCCGCCCGGGCGACACGCTGAACACCACCGTGCTGGTGAACGAGGCCTACCTGCGGCTCGCCGGGGGCGCGCGCCTCGACGCCCTGGGCCGCGCCCATTTCTTCAACCTGGCGGCACGGGTGATGCGCAACGTCGTGGTCGACTTCGCGCGGCGGCGGGACGCCGACAAGCGGGGGGCGGCGCTGCGGATCTCGTGGCCGGAGGGGCACGACCCCGAGGCCCCGAGCGAGGGCTCGGAGCTGGATCTGCTGGCCCTCGACAACGCGCTCGCACGGCTCCAGGGGGAGAGCCCCCGCCTGGCGCGGGTCGTCGAGCTGCGCTTCTTCGCCGGGCTCTCGCTGGACGAGATCGCCGGCGTGCTCGACGTCGGCGAGCGCACGCTCAAGCGCGACTGGCGCAAGGCCCGGGCCTTCCTGCTCGCCGAGCTGCAGAACGATCACTGACCAGATTACTGACCAGATTACTGACCAGATTGTTGAGTCCGATCTCGATCCGACGATGAATCCCGATCTCGATCCGACGCTGCCCGGCGCCCGCTGGGAGGAGCTCTTCGACGAGCTGGCCGAGATGCCGCAGCCGGTCCGCGCCCGCCGCCTCGCCGAGCTGGAGAGGGAGGACCCGGCGCTCGCCGCCCGCCTGGCGCGGCTGCTGGAGGCGGACGGCGACACGGCGGACTTCCTGGCCCGGCCGGCGATGGAGCTGCTCGGCAGCGGCGAGGGGCTCGGCGTGGAGAACGCCGCCGGGGCCGAGCCGTCCCTGCCGGCCGGCACCCGCGTCGGCTCCTGGCTCCTGCTCGGGCTGCTCGGCCGCGGCGGCATGGGCGAGGTCTATTTCGCCGAGCGCGACGAAGGGACCTTCATCCAGCGGGCGGCGCTCAAGCTGATCAAGCGGGGCATGGACTCCCAGGCGATCGTGCAGCGCTTCGTGCGCGAGCGCCAGATCCTCTCCCGGCTGGAGCATCCCGGCATCGCCCGTCTGCTCGACGGCGGCAGCACCGAGGACGGCCGGCCGTTCTTCGTGCTGGAGCGGGTGGATGGGGTGCCGATCACCGAATACTGCAAGGTCCGGGGGCTCGGCCTGGAAGACCGGCTGCGGCTCCTGCAGAGCGTCTGCGCGGCGATCGACAGCGCCCATCACCGCCTGGTGGTCCATCGCGATCTCAAGCCGGCCAACATCCTGGTGACCGCGGACGGCACGGTCAAGCTGCTCGACTTCGGCATCGCCAAGCTGCTGGCCGGCGACGACGAGGAGACGGCCCACCTCACCCAGCTCGATGCCCGCGTCCTCACTCCCGCCTATGCCGCGCCGGAGCAGATCCTGGGCGAGCCGATCACCACGGCGACGGACGTCTACGCCCTCGGGGTGCTGCTCTTCGAGCTGGTCACCGGCGCGCTGCCGCACGCTCGCGAGCGCCGGTCGCTGGGCTCGCTGGCCAGCGGGGTGGTGCGGGAGACGGTCGAGCGGCCGAGCGCGGTCCTGCGGCGGATCGCCGCCGGGGACGCGCCCCGCCTCGCCCGCCGCGTGGCGGGGGACCTCGATCTCGTCGCGCTCACCGCCCTTCATCGCGACCCGGCGCGGCGCTATCCCTCGGCGGCGGCGCTCGCCGACGACCTGGGACGGTTCCTGACCAGCCGCCCGATCCGCGCGCGGGCGGACAGCGGCCGCTACCGGCTGCGGAAGTTCGTCGGCCGCAACCGCCTGCCGGTGACGGTCGCGGCGCTCGGCCTGGTGGCCCTCCTCGCCGGGCTGGGGGTGGCGCTCTGGCAGGCCCACGCCGCCCGGGTCTCGGCGCAGCGGGCCGAGCGCGTGAAGTCGTTCCTGCTCTCGGTGTTCCGGCAGTCGGACCCCGACCAGTCCAAAGGCGCCGCGATCAATGCCCGCGAGCTGTTCGAGCGCGCGGCGCAGCGGATCGACGTCGAGCTCGCCGCGGAGCCGGCCACCCAGGCGGAGCTGCTCGCCGCAGTGGCCGACATCGAGGCCAACCTCGGCCTGCTCGACCCGGCGCTCAAAGCTGCCGAGCGGGCCCTCGCCCTGCGCGAGAAGCTCCTCTCCAAAGGCGATTTCCAGATCGCGGAGAGCCGCGTCCTTCTGGGGAGCATCCAGCGAGCGCGCGGCGACGTCGATCGGGCGCAGAAGACGCTGACGAGGGCGCTGGCGGAGATGCTCGCGGTGCGCGGCCCCGGCAGTCTCGAGGTGGCCCAGGCTCGCCACGAGCTGGCGAACGCCCTGCACCGCCCGGAGGACCGCGCCCGCGCCGTCGACCTGCTCCGCCAGGCGCTGGCCACGCTCCGCCGCCGGCTCGGCGACGGCGACATCGAGACGGCCCAGGCCCTGGCGGATCTCGGCATCACGCTGGAACAGGGCGAACGGTACGTGGAGGCTGAGCAGGTCGACCGCGAGGCGCTGGCGCGGCTGGAGCACGCGCTGGGGCCGCACCACCCGAGAGTAGCGGTGGTGCAGAACCTCCTCGCCAGCCTGCTGGACCGTCTCTCGCGTCCGGCCGAAGCGCGCAAGCTCTTCGAGCAGGCCATCGCCACGCAACGCGCCGTTCTCGGACCGCGCCATGTGGATCTGGCGCATACGCTCTTCTCCTATGGGCTGCTGCTGATCGGCCGGCAGGAGCTGAAGGCCGCCGACGCCGCTCTGAGCGAAGCCCTGAGCATCTACGGACCCAACCGCTACGAGGCCGCCCACTGCCTGCGCTACCTGGGGCTCTCGGCGATGGACCAGGAGCGCTTTCAGGATGCCGCCGGGCTGTTCACCCGCGCCGCCGCGACGTACGAGCGCACGATGGGCGCCAACGACGCCGAGCGCTGGCGGGCGGTCGCCAACCTCGGCTGGGCGCACCTGAAACTGGGCCAGACAGCGGTGGCGCGCCAGGAGCTCACCGCGGCGGTGGCGCAGATCGAACGGCTCGCCGGCCCGGAAGCCTACGAGCTCCGCCTGCCGCTCAAGGAACTGGGGGAGACGCTGACGAATGCGGGCGCCACGACCGAGGCGATCGCGACTCTCGAACGGGTGCGCCGGCTGGAGGAGAAGCTCTTCGGCACCCTCCAGCACGGGGAGGTGGCCAGCTCGGACCTCCTGCTGACCCGGGCCCGGCTCGCCCGCGGCGCGGCCGGTGACCGGCAGGCGGCGCGCCGCTCACTGGACGAGGCCCTGGGGATCTTCGCCCGCAAGGCTTCCACGGAGCTGCTCTATGGCAAGGTCCTGCTCGAGAGCGGCAAGCTCGCCCTCGCCGAAGGGAACCACGCCCGCGCCCGCCGGGAGTTGGCGCTGGCGGAGCCGCTCCTGCTCGCCCATGCCGCGACCGCGCGCAAGGAGGTCCGCGAGGCGCGCCGGCTGCTGGCGGGAGGGGGCTGAAAAGGGACGAATGGGACTGCACGGACAGCAGGGACGAGTCTCTGCTGTCCCTGAGGTCCTCAGGTCCCTTCTTCCGGTTCCATCAGGAACCTGTACCCCACCCAGGGCTCGGTGCCGATGTAGCGGGGCTCCGCCGGATCCGGCTCGAGCTTGCGGCGCAGCGAGCCGACGTGGACGCGGACGGTGTCGGTGGTGGTGGCCGGGGCGCCCTTCCAGACCGTGGCGATGATCTGGCGCAGGGTCACCGGCCGGCCGGCGTGGCTCGCCAGCAGCTCCAGGATGGCGAGCTCGGTGGGGGTGAGGCGGACCTCGCGGCCATCCCGGACCACGGCGCGGCGGGCGAGGTCGATCTCAAGGCCCGGGAAGCGGAGCACCTCGGGGGCGGCGCCGGCGCCGCTGCGCCGGATCTGCGTGCGCACCCGGGCGAGCAGCTCGCGCAGCGAGAAGGGCTTGGTCACGTAGTCGTCCGCCCCGAGGTCGAGGGCGCGGATCTTGTCCTCCTCCTCGCCGCGCACCGAGAGCACGATCACCGGCGTCCGGTCGATCCGGCGGACGGCGGCGACCACCGCGTGGCCGTCCGCCCGCGGCATGGCGAGGTCGGTGATCACGAGGTCGGGCCGGCGCTCCTCGAAGACGGCCTTCCCGGCGACGCCGTCCGCCGCCGCGAGGGTGTCGTAGCCGGCGAGCGCGAGCTCCCGCGCCAGCGTCCGGCGGATCGAGGGATCGTCGTCGACGACCAGGATCAGGGGGTTGACCCGGGTCACGGCGCCGCCTCTTCCGCCTCTTCCGCCTCGGTCGCCGCGGGCTCCGGCTCCGCCGGCAGGGTCAGCCGCGCGATCGTGCCGCCTCCCGGCCGGTCGAGCAGGGCCAGGGTGCCGCCGTTGGCCTGGGTGAGCCCCTGGGCGATCCGCAGCCCGAGCCCTCCCGAGGCGCTGTCCCCCGACTCGCCGGTCCGCCGCAGCTCGCGCGGGCTCTCCAGCAGCCGCCGGACGCCCGGCGGCAGGCCCGGCCCGCGGTCCCGCACCTCGATCCGCACCCCCTCCGGACCCGGGGCGGCGGCCAGCTCGATCGGCTGGTCCCGGGACGCGGCGCGGGCCGCGTTCTCCAGCAGGTTCACCAGCACCTCCAGCGCCAGCGACGGGTCGGTCCGGAGGTCCGGGCATCGCGGCTCGACGCGGACCTCGACCGGCCGGCCGGCGAGGACCCACTCCAGGCTCTCGCGGGCGGCGCGGAACAGCGAGGCCGCCGGCACCGGCTCGGGGCGGGGCCGCGCGATGCCGGCCTCCAGCCGCGCCAGCGAGAGGAGGTTGTCGATGCGGCGGGCCAGGCGCTCCTGCTCGAGCGACAGCCCGCGGACGCGGGCGGCGGCCTCCGGCCGGTCGGCGAGGAAGGGGCCGAGGCTCTCGACCTCCAGGCGCATGGCGGTCAGCGGCGTGCGCAGGTCGTGGGAGACGGCGCGCAGCAGCGAGGTCTTGAGGACGTCGCTCTCCCGCATCGCCTCCAGGTGGGCGGACTCGGCCAGCAGCCGCTCGCGCTCCACGGCCAGGCCGAGCAGGCGCCCGGCGGGCTCCAGCACGGAGCGCGGAGCGGCCGCCCCGCGCACCACCAGGACGCCGTTGAGCGTGCCGCCGACCTCGAGGGGAACGTAGATCAGGGAGCCGCTCTCGACCGTCCGGCGGGAGGCGCGGACCTCGCGGAGAGCGGCCTCGTCCGGCGCGATCCGCTCCTCGCCGATGGCGCTCGCCGGCTCGCCGCCGCCGCCGTCACCGTCGAGCAGGAGCACTCCCGAGGTGGCGCCGATGGCCCGCAGCGTCCGCGCCGCCGCCTCCCCCAGGACGCCGGGCCGCTGGCTCGCCGCGAACAGGCCGAAGCTGAGATCGTAGAGGATCTCCACCTCGCGCCGCCGCCGCCCCGCCTCCTCGGCCTGGCGGCGGGCGGTCGTCACCAGGCGGCTGGCGAAGGTCGAGGCGATGAGGAAGGAGACCAGGGCCACCCAGTTGGCCGGCTCGGCGATCGTCAGCGTGCCGAGCGGCGGCAGGAAGAAATAGTTGAAGCAGAGCATCGCCGCCACCGAGGCGGTCGCGCCCACCGCCCAGCCGCCCCAGGCGGCGAGGCCGAGCACGGCGACCAGGTAGATCGAGCCGATGGTCGGCGCGTTCGCTCCCGCCCAGCGGCCCACGGCCGTGACCAGCGCCACGGCGAGAGGGGCCGCGGCCCAGGCGAGAGACCGCTGGAGGCGGGAGACCATGCGGGCCCCAGTCTACCGCCCCTACGCCAGCCGCGCTTCCAGCCTGGCCTTCACCTCAGGCCACTCCTCGGCGATCAGGCTGTAGACCACGGTGTCGCGGACGGTGCCGTTCGAGCGCGTCTGGTATTTGCGCAGCACGCCTTCGCGCCGGGCGCCGAGCTTCTCGATCGCCCGCCGGCTCTGGAGGTTGTTGAGGTCGGTCTTGAGCTGCACCCGCACGGCGCCGAGCTCCTCGAAGGCGTGGCGCAGCAGCAGGTACTTGCTCTCGGGATTCACCCGCGTGCCCTGATGCGCCTTGCCGATCCAGGTGCGGCCGATCTCCAGCCCCCGGTGGGCGGGGCGGATCTCCAGGTAGCCCGAGACCCCCACGGCCTCGCCGGTCGCCTTGACGACGAGGGCCCACAACTGGGAGTCGGACACTCCCAGGCAGTAGCGCAGCCAGTCCGCGAAAGCCGCGTAGCTCGCGTCCCGCGGCAATTCCAGCGTGTAGCGGAAGACGTCGGGATCGACGTGCGGCCAGAGCCGCGGGGCATGCTCCGGCGCCAGGGGCTCCAGGCGGAGCGCGGGACCTTCGAGGCGGACGGGCTGGACGTTCATCGGGCTTGCCACGGAGGCGGAGTTTATCCCGGCGGGCCCGCTTGACACCGGGGGGCGGTTCTTGCGAGCCTCTGGCGGATTCCGGATCGAGGAGGTTCCCGCTTGCCCATTCGCCGACTGGCGCTCTCGCTCACCGTCGCCACCCTGGCGGCCACCGCCGCCGCGGCCCAGCAACCTCCCGCGTCACCGCCGGCGCCCGCCCCGAAAGCGCCCGACCGCGGCGATTTCAAGGTGGTCTACGAGAAGGCCAGGAACCCGGACTACAAGGGATTGCAGGAGGTCTTCCGCGGCACGCAGCTCCTGGAGGAGACGGCCCGGGCCCTGAACGAGAAGCTCGCCCTGCCGGCCGACGTCACCATCACCCTGCGCGAGTGCGGCGCCGCCGACGCGTCCTACGAGCCGGACAGGCACCGCATCTCGATCTGCTACGAGCTGGTGGACGCCTTCGCCGGCCTCTTTCTCGGCAGCTCCGGGAAGGCGCCGGACGCCGGCCAGGCGGGGGCCGCCGTGGCGGGCGCCACTCTCTTCGCCCTGTTCCACGAGACGGGCCACGCGCTGATCGACCTCTATCACCTCTCCCCCGCCGGCGCGGGCCGGGAGAAGGAGGAGGAGGCCGCCGATCAGCTCGCGGCCCTGGTGCTCGCCGGCAGCGGCAGGCGAGGGGCGGCCACGGCGATCGACAGCGCCTCGACCCTGCTCGTGCAGGCGCGGGACGCGGCCGCCCGGGCGGCGCTCGCCAGGGTGCCGTTCTGGAGCGGCCACGGGTTCGACGAGGCGCGCCTCGCCGGCACGATCTGCTGGGCCTACGGCAAGGACCCCCAGGGCCTCCAGGACCAGCTCGCGGACGCCACCCTGCTCGGCGGCCGCGCCGAGGGGTGCCCCGCCGAGTATGGGACGGTGGCGAAGGCCTGGGGCGAGCCGCTGGCGCCGTATCTGAAGGGCTGGGAGCTCGCCCCTCCTACCCCGCCTTCGGCGCCGGCGCCGCCTTCACCTCCGCCACCCACGCCCTGACGTTCTTCTCCAGCAGGCCGAGCGGCAGGGCGCCGCTGCCCAGAACGCGGTCGTGGAAGGCCCGGATGTCGAACCTCGGCCCCAGCTCCCGCTCGGCGTAGGCGCGCATCTCCTTGATCTTCAGCTCGCCGATCTTGTAGGCGAGCGCCTGCCCGGGCGAGACGATGTAGCGGTCGATCTCGACCACGATGTCGTGCTCGGCCTTGGCGGCGTTGGCCTTGAAATAGTCGATCGCCTGCTGGCGCGTCCACCCCATGGTATGCATGCCGGTGTCCACCACCAGGCGGATCGCCCGCCACATCTCATAGGTGAGCTGGCCGAATTTGGAGTAGGGGTCCTTGTAGAGGCCGATCTCGCCGCCCAGGCTCTCGGCGTAGAGCCCCCACCCCTCGACGAAAGCCGTGTAGTCGTCGTACTTGCGCCACTGGGGAACCCCCTCGAGCTCCTGCGCCAGGGAGAGCTGCAGGTGATGCCCCGGCACGGCCTCGTGCAGGGTGAGCGCCTCCATTTCCCACTTCGGACGCGACTTCAGGTCGTAGGTGTTGGCGTTGAACTCCCCCGGCCGGGCGGCGGCGAGCGAGCCGTCCTCGTAGTAGGCGGTGGTCTGCGACTTCTCGGAGTAGGCGGGCACGGGGATCACCCCGTAGGGGAGCCGCGGCAGCTTGCCGAACAGCCGGATCAGCTCGGGATCGATGCGCTTGGCGATGTCCCGATAGCCGGTCAGCAGGTCCTCGGGGCGGTCGTAGAAGAACCGCGGATCGGTGCGCAGGAACTGGCAGAAGTCCGCGAAGCTCCCCTTGAAGCCGGTCGCGGCGATCAGCGCGTCCATCTCGCCGCGGATGCGCTTGACCTCGGCGAGGCCGATCTGGTGGATCTGCTCGGGGCTGAGGTCGGTGGTGGTGGAGACCCGCGCCCGGAAGGCGTACCAGGCCTTGCCGTTCGGCAGCTCGCCCATGGCGATCGACTCCCGCGCGGCCGGCAGGTAGGTGTTGGCGAGGTAGGCGCGCAGCTTGCGGAAGGCCGGCTCCACCCGCTCCCGGAACGCCTGCGAGGCGTCGCGCGTCAGCCGCTCGCGGTCGGCGGCGGCGATCGACTCGGGGAACTTCTGGAAGGCCCGCAGCATCGGGCTCTTCAGGGGATCGTCGACCAGCAGGCTCTCGACCTGCCCGGGAACGTCGCGCAGGGTCACCCGCGGCGGCGTGATCCCCTCCCGCAGCCCCTTGTCGAGCAGCGCGATCGTCTGGTCGACGACCGTGGGGACGCCGCGCAGGCGGGCGATGATGTTCTCGTAGTCCTTGACGCTGCCCGCCGGCATCACCGACAGGAGCTGCGGCACGTCCTGCTGCACGCCACCGAGCTGGCTGATCGCCAGGTATTCGCCGTGGAACTTCTCCCCCTCGAGCCCCTGCTCGACGTGGCGGTGCGCCAGGTCGTAGTTGACCTGCTCGGCGGCGTCGAGCCGCGAGCGGTCGATCGAATCCAGGGCCTGGAGGAGCCTGTGGTTGAGCTGGCGGCCGAACGCGATCGACTCCGGCGAGGCGTCGGACCAGCGGTCGTTGAGGCCCGGGTAGCCCACGAAGGTGGCGAACTCGGGCGAGGCGTGCATCTGGAGCTCCCAGAAGAGGTCGAACAGCCGCTTCAGCCGCTCGCTCTCGCTCCCCTGTCCTCGAGTGGCCGGGAACCGCTCGAACTGGCGGCCGTACTCGACGAGGTCCGGCGGCACCGCCGCTCCGGCCGTCGCGGCGGCGGCCAGCAGGAGGATGGCGAAGGCGAGGGGAAAGATCTTCTTCATGGTCGGGTTCCTCTCTCCGGGGTGGCCTTCTGGGACGCCACCCAGGCCCGGATGTTCGTCTCCAGCAGGCGGAGCGGCAACTGGCCGTGGGCCAGGAGCTGGTCGTGGAAGGCGCGGACGTCGAACCGCGGACCCAGCTCCTTCTCGGCGTGGGTCCGCAGCTCGCGGATCTTCATCTCGCCGATCTTGTAGCAGACCGCGCCGCCCGGCCAGACGATGTAGCGGTCGATCTCGACCACGATGTCGTGCTCGGTCCTGGCGGAGTTGGCCTTGCAATAGTCGATCGCCTGCTGGCGCGTCCACCCCATCGTGTGCAGGCCGGTGTCGACCACCAGGCGGATGGCCCGCCACATCTCATAGGTGAGCTGGCCGAACCGGGAGTAGGGGTCCTGGTAGAGTCCGATCTCGTATCCCAGGCTCTCGGCATAGAGCGCCCAGCCCTCGGACATGGCGGGATAGACGTCCCACTTGCGCCAGTCGGGCAACTGGCCGAGCTCCTCGACGAGCGCGTACATGATGTGGTGCCCCGGCACCGACTCGTGGGAGGCGAGGGCCTCCATCTCCCACTTCGGGCGCGACTTCAGGTCGTAGGTGTTGACGTTGAACCACCCCGGCCGGCCGGCGGCGAGCGAGCCGTTGGCGTAGTAACCGGTGGTCTGCGACTTCGCGGCGCTCGGCGGCACGGCGGTGACGCCGTAGGGGAGCCGCGGCAGCTTGCCGAACAGCTTGACCAGCTCGGGATCGATCCGCTTGACGATGTCGCGGTAGCCGGCGATCAGGTCCTCCGGCTTGTCGTAGAAGAAGCGCGGATCGGTGCGGAGGAACTGGCAGAACTCCGCGAAGCTCCCCTTGAAGCCGGTCGCGGCGATCAGCGCGTCCATCTCCCCGCGGATGCGCTTCACCTCGGCGAGGCCGATCCGGTGGATCTGCTCCGGGGTCAGGTCGGTCGTCGTCGCCTCTTTCACCAGGTAGGCGTACCA
>DASWRX010000138.1:0-3760 GCA_036402955.1 Thermoanaerobaculia bacterium | reverse complement strand
AGGAACAGGAGGATGGACTGGCGTTTGCGCTGCATGGAGGGGTTCCTTTCAGAGGTCAAAGAAGGTTTCCGCGCACCTCTTCGATCTGCAAGGCACCCCCGGCTCGGCCCGCGGAGGGCCTCGCAGAAGGAACATTTCAATATGCAAATTTAATACCTGATAAATCTCCGTGCCTGCCCGCGGAGGGCTACTCGTAGCGCAGCGCGTCGATGGGATCGAGGCGCGACGCCTTGCGGGCCGGGTAGAAGCCGAAGAAGACGCCGATGGCGGCGGCGAAGCCGAAGGCGAGGAGCACGGAGCCCGAGCTCACCTGCGTCGGCATGCCGGCGAAGCGGGTCACCAGGTAGGGGGTGAGCAGCCCCAGGCCCACGCCGATGGCGCCGCCGACGATCGAGAGCGCGATCGCCTCGAGCAGAAACTGGAGGAGGACGTGCCGCCCCTTGGCGCCGATCGCCAGGCGGACGCCGATCTCGCGCGTGCGCTCGGTCACCGAGACCAGCATGATGTTCATGATGCCGATGCCGCCCACCAGCAGCGAGATGGCGGCGGCCGAGCCGAGCAGGATCGAGAGGGTGCGCGAGGTCTGGGCGGAGGTCGAGGCGATCTCCTCCTGCGAGCGCATGGTGAAGTCGCTGTCCTGGCCGGGTTGCAGCTTGTGACGCTGGCGCAGCAGGGAGTCGATCTCGGCCTGCGCCTCGGCCACCTGGTCGCCCGAGCGCGCCGAGACGTAGATCATGTTGATCCGCGGCGAGCCCATGAGCTGCTTCATCACCGTCGTGTAGGGGGCGATGATCTGGTCGTCCTGGTCCTGCCCCATCATGTTGCCGCCCTTGCGCTCGAGCACGCCCACCACCTTGAACGGCACGTGCTTGATGCGGATCGACGAGCCCACCGCGTTGCCGGCCGGGAAGAGGCTCTCGGCGACCGTGGCGCCCAGCACGGCGACCTTGGCCGACGAGCGGACGTCGACGTCGGTGAAGAAGCTGCCGTCGGCCACGTTCCAGGCGCGGATGAACGGCCAGTCGACGTCGACGCCCCACACCTGGGTCCCCCAGTTGAGCTCGCCGGCCACGATCTGGGCGTTGGTGCGCGCCCCGGCCGAGGCGTAGGCCACGGCGGGGGATTCGTCCTTGATCGCCTGGACGTCCTCCGGCGTCAGCTTCGACTCGCCCGAGAAGGTGCGCGCGCCGCCGGTGGTCGAGGCGCCGGGGAAGACCATGATGAAGTTGCTGCCGAGCGAGTTGATCGTCGCCTGGATGGAGCTCGAGGCGCCGGTGCCCACCGCCACCATGGTGATGACGCAGGCGACGCCGATGATGATCCCCAGCATGGTGAGCAGGGAGCGCATCTTGTTGCGCGAGATCGCCATCAGGCCGACCTTGGTGATGTTCCACAGGCGCAGGACGGTGATCTTCATCGGGCGACCTCCTTCTCCACCGGCTCCGGGGTAGCCGGCGCGAGGGTGAAGGGGAAGGCGACGGCCGTCTCGGGGACCCCCTCGGCATGGGAGTCGAGCTGCGCCCGCGTCTGCACGATCCGCTCGTCGCGCCAGATCGCGCCGTCGCGCACGTAGACGACGCGCCGGGCGTGGGCCGCGATGTCCGGCTCGTGGGTGATCAGCACCACCGTCTTGCCGGCGTCGTTGAGCGCCTGGAAGATGCCGATGATCTCCTCGGAGGTGCGCGAGTCGAGGTTGCCGGTCGGCTCGTCGGCGAGCAGGATCGCCGGATCGGTGACCAGGGCGCGGGCGATCGCCACCCGCTGCTGCTGGCCGCCGGAGAGCTGCGAGGGATAGTGGTCCTCGCGGCCGGCGAGGCCGACGCGGGCGAGGGCGGCCCGCGAGCGGCGGGCGCGCTCGAGGGTGGAGAGGCCGAGGTCGCTGTAGAGCAGCGGCAGCTCGACGTTCTCGGTGGCCCGCGTGCGCGCCAGCAGGTTGAAGCTCTGGAAGACGAAACCGATCTTGGCGTTGCGGATCTCGGCCCGGTGGTCGCGGTCGAGGCGCGAGACGTCGATGCCGTCCAGCCGGTAGGTGCCGGCGGTCGGCCGGTCCAGGCAGCCGACGATGTTCATCAGCGTCGACTTGCCGGAACCGGACGGTCCCATGATGGCCACGAACTCGCCGCGCTCGACCAGGAGGTCGATCCCCTTCAGGGCGTGGACCTCGACCTCGCCCATCCGGTAGACCTTGGTCAGGCCGTGGATCTCGATGACCGGCGCGCCCATCGCCCCCTGAGAGGCCACCTCAGAACCGCCCGCCCATGCGCGGCGGCCCGCCGGGGGCGCCGCCGGCCGGGGCCGCGACCTTGAGCGTGGCGACGCCGGTGACCACCTTGTCGCCGGGCTTGAGGTCGCCGCGGACCACCTGGGTGTAGTGGCCGTCGCTGATGCCGGTGCGGATCGAGACCGCGCGCAGCGCGTTCTGATCGCCGAGCACGTAGACGGTCTGCTCCTGCCGCTTCTTGCCGCGCCCGCCGCCGGGCAGCGCGTTGGCGAGGCCGGAGCCCGGGCCGCCCGGACCGCGATCGGCGGCGGCGCGCTCGAAGGAACCGCCCGCTCCCGACCCGCCTCCTGCCGCCGCTCCGCCGCCCGACCTGGACCGGCGTCCGCCGCCCCCGGCGCCTCCGGCGGCAGAAGCGCCCCCGGAATCGGCGCCACCGGCGGCGGCCCGCTGCGAGCCGTTGCCGGCGCCGCCCTTGCCCGCCGGGGTCTCCGGCTTGAACCGCAGGGCGGCGTTGGGCACGCGCAGCACGTCGTGCACGGTCGAGACCTCGACGGTGACGTTGGCCGTCATGCTCGGGCGCAGCTTGCCGTCGGGGTTCGGCACCTCGATGATCACCGGATAGGTGATGACGTTCTGGGTGATCGTGGCGTTCAGGCGCACCTGCGAGATCTGGCCGCGGAACTCCTGGTCGGGATAGGCGTCGACGCTGAAGCGCGCCACCTCGCCGACCTTGATCTGCCCGATGTCCGACTGGTCGACGTCGGCCTGCACCTGCATCTTGGTCAGGTCCTGGGCGATGGTGAACAGGGTGGGGGCCGAGAACGACGCGGCGACCGTCTGGCCGACGTCGTACTGGCGGGCCACCACCTGGCCGTCGATGGGCGAGTAGATCTTGGCGTAGCCGAGGTTGGTCTCCGCCTGGCGCAGCGACGCCTGGGACAGGGCGAGCGAGGCGCGGGCGCCGTCGTAGGCCGCCTTGGCCGCGTCGAGGTCCGCCTGCGCGATCAGCCCGACGGCGGCCAGCCGCTTCTGGCGGTTGTAGGTGACCAGGGTGTTGGCGACGTCGACCTGCGACTTGGTCACGTCGGCCCGCCGCTGCTCGACCTGCTGGAGGAACGGCGTCGGGTCGAGCTCGGCCAGGAGCTGGCCCTTCTTCACCTGGCTGTTGAAGTCGGCGTGGAGCCTGGCGACGATGCCGGAGACCTGGCTGCCGACCTGCACCGTGGTGACGGCGGAGACCGTGCCCGTGGCGCTCACCGTCGTGGTGACGTCCCCGCGGTCGATCGCCTCGGTGCGGTAGGGCTCGGCGCCGCCGCCCTTGCCCCGCCGCAGGAAAAACAGCGCGACCAGAACCCCCACGACCACGACGATCGCGATGATGAGAAACCGCCGCTGCTTGTGATTGTTTTCCAATGGGTCCATGGTGGTCTAGAACGCGCCGGGCCGGCTGAGGTTTCCCGGATCGGGCGTTTCCTCCCCTATTTTTCAACGATCTTACAACTGCCCACCGCGCGACGCACGGGGCGTAGCACGTCTTCC
>DASWRX010000137.1:0-28517 GCA_036402955.1 Thermoanaerobaculia bacterium | reverse complement strand
CTGCGAGCGGTTCCCGCTCTACGATCCGTTGATGTAGGGGAGCGGCACTCCGAACCGATCCCGCAGCCCCTTCCGGATCTCCCCGATCAGGAAGATCGAGCCGCAGGCCACCAGGATCTCCCCGCCGAGCGCGAGCGCCCGGTCGAGCGCTTGGGCCGGGTCCGGCTCGACGAAGATTTCCTCCCGATCCCCCAGCAGCGCCGCCAGCTCCTCCGGCGGCTTGGCGCGGGGACTCTTCGGCGTGGTCAGGACGATCCTCCGGGCGTGGGGGACGAGCGCGCCGAGCATCCCCGCGAAGTCCTTGTCGCCCAGGACGCCGAAGAGGAGGTCGACGGGGCGATTGAGCCGGGCGAGGAACTCCGCCAGCGCCCCGGCCCCGTCCGCGTTATGGGCGGCGTCGAGGACGGCGCGGCGCCCGTTGGGGAGATCGATGACCTCCAGGCGGCCCGGCCAGCGGCAGGACGCGGCCCCTTCTTGAACCGCCTCGGGATCGATGCGCTCGAACCCCAGGTCTCCCAGGATCTCCGCCGCCCGCACGGCGAGCCCCAGGTTCTTCGCCTGGTGCGCGCCCAGCAGCGCGAGCTGCAGGTCGTAGGAGCGGACGGGCGTCGCGAGCCGGACCCGCTGCCCCGTCCAGCCCTCGGCCTCGATCCCCTCGATCCGCACGTCTTCGGACGCGAAGCGGAGATCCGCGCCGATCTCCCCGGCGGCCGCCCGCACCGCCTCCGCCGCCTCCGGCTCCTCGATCCAGACGACCGCCGGCCGTCCGGAGCGCAGGATGCCCGCCTTCTCGCGGGCGATCGCGGCGAGGGTGTTCCCGAGGTACTCCATGTGGTCGAAGCCGATCGGGGTGATCAGGGAGAGGATCGGATCGCAGAGGTTCGTGGCGTCGAGCCGGCCGCCGAGGCCGACCTCGACCACGGCGAGGTCCACCTGGCTCTCGGCGAACCAGCGGAAGGCGGCGAGGGTCACCGCCTCGAAGTAGGTCGGGGGCTCGCCGGTCTCGCGCTCGGCGCGGGCGACCAGGTCCGCGAGCAGTCTTGCGAAGCGATCCGGCTCGATCGTGCGGCCGTCGATCCGCAGCCGCTCCTCGACGAATTCCAGATGGGGCGAGGTGTAGAGCCCGGTGCGGTAGCCGGCGGCGCGGGCCATCGCCGCCAGCAGCGCCGAGGTCGAGCCCTTGCCGTTGGTGCCGGCCACCAGCACGGCGGGGAACCGCCGCTGCGGATCGCCCATCGCCGCGAGCAGGGCGCGCGACCGCTCGAGGCCGAGCTTGATGCCCAGGGTCTCGAGGCGGGAGAGGATCGACTCGGGCCCTACGTCAGGTGCCGCAGGCACCGGGCGATCGTCTCCTTCATCTCGGCGCGCTTCACCACCAGGTCGAGGAAACCGTGCTCGAGCAGGAACTCGCTGCGCTGGAACCCCTCGGGGAGGCTCTGACGGATCGTCTGCTCGATGACGCGCGGACCGGCGAAGCCGATCAGCGCGCCGGGCTCGGCGATGTTGAGGTCGCCCAGCATGGCGAAGGAGGCGGTGACGCCGCCCGTGGTCGGGTCGGTCAGGATGGAGAGATAGGGCAGCCGCGCCGTGCGCAGGCGGGCCAGCGCCCCCGAGATCTTCGCCATCTGCATCAGCGACAGGACGCCCTCCTGCATGCGGGCGCCGCCCGAGGCGGAGACGACGATCAGCGGCACTTTGCGGTCGCAGGCCCGCTCGGCCGCGCGGGTGATCTTCTCGCCGACGACCGAGCCCATCGAGCCGCCCATGAAGCGGTACTCCATGGCGGCCAGCACGACCGGGATCTCCTCGATCGTCCCCTGGACCACGATCACCGCGTCGCGCTCGCCCACCGCCTGCTGGTAGGACTTGAGGCGGTCGCGGTAGCGCTTGGTATCGCGGAAGTTGAGCGGATCGACGGGGGAGACCCCGGCGAAGAGCTCCCGCGGCTCCGGATCGTCGAGGAGCAGGGAGATGCGGGCGTGGGCGTCGATCCGGAAGTGGTAACCGCAGTTGGGGCAGACCTTCAGGTTGCGGTCGAGGTCGCGCGAGTAGACGATCTCCTTGCACCCCTCGCACTTGACCCACAACCCTTCGGGCACGGTGCTGCGGGGCCGGTCCATGCGGATCGGCTTGGGCTTCTTGGTCTTGCGGAACCAGGCCATGAGAGGTGAAGTGTAGCGGCACGGCGACCCCGCCGCGCAACCGGAAGGGCCGGCCTGGGGGTCGTTCGGGCTCCTGAAATGGAAACCGGTCCCCGGAGGGACCGGCGCCGCGTCCTCCGCCGGAGGTCAGACCTCGGCGGAATGCCCCTCTTCGGCTTCGAGGTCGTTGGGAATGTTGAGCCGCATGCAGGCCGCGTCGTACATCTGGCGCGACGCCTTCTTGGCGTTCTGCAGCTCGGCGAGGCGATCCTTCACCTTCGCGAGCTCCTCCTCGATCTGGCGATCGAGCTCCTCCATCTCCTGCCGGGTCACGGCGAGGGTGTTCTCGTAGAACTTTCTCTGTTGATCGGTGAGGCTCATCGTCTCCTCTTCCTTCGGCTCAGAGCTTGAAAGGAATCTTCAGGCGGGTCCACATTTTGACCCGGACTCCATCTTTCGTCGCGGGCTTGTAACGCGCGGAGCGCGCCGACGACAGGGCGACCTCGTTCAGGCCGACGTTCTGCTTCATCGGCTCCGCCATCCGCACTTCCTGAACCTGGCCGTTCTCGTCCACCAGCACGGCGACGACCACGGTTCCCTCAACCCGCAAGGTCCGGGCCATCGGAGGATATCCCGGTTTCGGGAAGCTGACAAGTTGTGGCGGCGCGACCCCCGTGCCCCCCTCGACCAGCTCGCCGACCTTGGTGCGGGAGGCGGCCGGCGCGGGCTCCGGCTCGCGCTTCGCCGGCTCGGTGGCCTTCTCCTCGACCTTGGCGGGCTCGGGCGGCGGCGCCGGCTCCTGCACCGCCGGCTTGGGCGCGGGGACCGGCTCCTGCGCGGCGGCGGGCGCCAGCGGGATCTTCCCAGAGCTCGCCCCGGCGGGCGCCGGCTGGCCCGCGGCCTTGGCGGCGGCGACCTGCTTCTCGAGCTCCTTCAGCTTCGCCTCGTTCTTCTTGCGCAGCTCCTCTTCCTTGGCGGCGAGCTGCTGGTCCATCATCGCCTTGAAGTCCACCGGCTTTCCCGGGGCCTGTGCGGTGGGGAGGGTCGCCGGCGCCGTCTGGCCCACGGCCGCCGGGCCAGGCGACGGGTTCGCGGCGGGGACGGGCGGCCCTCCCGGCGTTCCCGGAACGGTGGCCGCGGCCGGCGACGGCACCGGCGTTGGCGCCGCGCCCTTGCGGCGGCTGAGGACGAAGAAGGTCACGATCGCGATCACGATCAGGGCGGCGATGGCGACGTAGAGCCGCGTGCGGCTCTTGCGCTCCCCCTCCCCTTCGACGGCGACCTCGCCCAGGGGCGCCACCGCCTCGAATGGCTGCGCGACGCTGGACGGCACGGGCGCGGCGGCCACCGGCATCGCCACCGGCGGTGGCGGCAGGGCCGGCGCGGCCGGCGGCGGCACCGGCGCGGCGGGCTCGGAACGCTCCGCGACGTCGGGCGTCGAAGGGTCCAGGACCCGCTGGATGTAGGCGGCGAGGTCGGCGGGGCCGGGCGACGGCGCCAGCGCCGCGAGGGCCGACTCCAGCCGCTGCTTCATCTCCCCGGCGCTCTGGAAGCGGTCCTGGGGATCGACGGCGAGGGCGCGGGCCACGATGTCGTCCACCTCGCGCGGCACCGACGGATCGAGCTGGCGCGGCGTGCGGATCCGCCCCTGGCGCACCGCGTCGAGCACCGAGATCTCGCTGTCGCCGGTGAACAGCCGCTCGCCGGTGACCATCTCGAAGAGCACCGCGCCCAGGGAGAAGAGGTCGGAGCGGGCGTCCACCGCGCGCCCCCAGGCCTGCTCGGGCGACATGTACTGGAGCTTGCCCTTGAGGGCGCCCATCTGGGTCTGGCTCGCCTTGGAGACCGCTTTGGCGATGCCGAAGTCGCAGAGCTTGACGTCGCCGTCGGCGGTGAGCAGGACGTTCTGCGGCGACACGTCGCGGTGGACCAGCCCCAGCTCGCGGTCCTCGAAGTCCCGCTTGCGGTGGGCGTAGTCGAGGGCGCTGGCGATGCGGGCGGCGATCAGCAGGCCGAGGCCCAGCGGCAGGGGCAGGCCCTTGCGGCGGCCGGCGTTGAGCAGCGACCGCAGGTCCTTGCCGTCGACGTACTCCATGGCGATGTAGTAGTCGCGGCCGATCTTGCCCAGGTCGTAGATGTGGACGATGTTGGGGTGCGTGAGCTGCGCCGCCAGCTTCGCCTCGTCGATGAACATCCCCACGAACTCGGCGTTGTCCGTCATGTGGGGCAGGATGCGCTTGATGGCGACCGTCTTCTGGAAGCCCTCGACCCCCCGCATCCGCGCCTTCCACACCTCGGCCATGCCGCCGATGGCGATGCGCTCGAGCAGCGTGTACTGGCCGAAGCGCTCGCCGGCCTCGCCGGGCGCCTCCGCGGCCTCGGCGGCGAAGATCGGGATCCGCTGCGTGGCGGCCGCATCCGCGAGGTCTGCCAAGCCGGGCAACACCGACGCGCCGGTGGGGACCGGCTCCGGCGGCGGCGTGAAAACGAGAGGCGGCGGCGGAGCGACGGCCCGGGGAGCCGCCGGCGGCGCGACCGGCGCCGCGGCGGGCGGCGGCGGCGGAGGAGCGACCGGCGCCGGAGTGGGACGCGCGGGCGGCGGCGCGGCCGGACGGGTGGGGCGGGCCAGCTCCTCGAGCTCCGCGAAGTCGAAATCGCCCACCGCACGCCCCTTGCGCACGCCCGTCCCCTCGGACGGCGCGGCCGGAGGAGCGGCGGACGCGGGCGCCGGCGGAGCGGGACGCACGCCGGTCTTGGTCTTGCCCAGATCCAGGTTGGACAGCGTCCGGCTCAGCAGGGCGTCCACGTTGTCGCCCGCCGGCTCGGCGCGGCGCGGCGGCGGCGCCTGAGCGGGGGCCGGCCGCGGCCTGGGCTCGGGGGTCAGCATGCCGGACAGGGTCTTCTCGAGGCGGCGCTGGACGTCCTCGCCGGCGCCCTGAGGCGCCGGGCGCGGCGGCGCGGGCGCGACCGGAGGGGGAGGAGGCGCGGCCTGTCGCGGCGGCGCGATGACCGGACGCGGCACCTGGTCCCCCTCCACCTCGGCCAGCACGTCGCCGAAGATGTCGTGCGAGGTGAGCTTGTGCTCGGGCGCGGCGGTGGCCGCGGCGGCCCCGGCGGGCGGCCGGCGGGCGAGCAGGGCCTGCCGCGCCGCCAGCACCATCTGCTGGTCGTTGAAGGGTTTCGCCAGGTGCGCGTCGGCGCCGTCCGCGGCGGCGGGCGCCGGCCCGGAGGCCTGCTCCGGCGCGACGCCCAGCAATCCGGGGCCGCCGGCCCGGCGGGAGAACGAGAAGGCCAGCACCTCGAAGCCCGGCGCGTCGGTCCCGGCCATCACCAGGTCCGGCGACTCCGCGGCCGCCGCCTGGAGGGCCTGATCGACGCTCGGCACCACCCGCACCCGCCACCCCTCCGCGCCGAGGGCCGCGTGGATCCGATCGGCATAGTCCGGTTCTTGCTCGACGACGAGGATGGAGGGCATACCAAAATCTCCGGAAGAAAACCAGCAAGCATTTCTAACATCCTCGCTCGCCCCAGTCAATCGGGAGAGCGCACAAAGGCCTGATTTTTGAGAGATTTAACGGCGCGCCTCCGGGCCATGGATGGCGGCGTGGCGCGAAGTCCTGTAAAATCACCGCCCTTCCGGATTTCTTTTCGCCAGGAGCGCCTCGATGTCAGGTCACAGCAAGTGGAGCACGATCAAGCACAAGAAGGCGGCGACCGACGCCCGCCGCGGCAAGATGTTCAGCAAGATCCTCAAGGAGATCACCGTCGCGGCCCGCATCGGCGGCGGCGACGCGAAGGGGAACCCGCGTCTGCGCGCCGCCCTCCTCGAGGCCCGCTCCAACAGCGTCCCCGGCGACAACATCGACCGCGCCATCAAGAAGGGGACCGGCGAGCTGGAGTCCGAGGTCTACGAGGAGGTCGTCTACGAGGGCTACGGGCCCGGCGGCGTCGCCATGCTGGTCGAGGCGGCCACCGACAACCGCAACCGCACGGCCGGCGAGATCCGCCACACCTTCGCCCGCAACGGTGGCAACCTCGGGGAGGCGGGCTGCGTCGCCTGGATGTTCCACCGCCGCGGCTACTTCGCCATCGACGAGAGCGTCATGGACGAGGAGAAGTTCATGGACCTCGCCCTCGAGCTGGGCGCCGACGACGTCGCCATCGAGGAGGACGTCTACGAGATCTATACCTCGATGGAGGACTTCATCTCCGTCCAGGAAGAGCTCGAGCGCCGCGGCGTGCCCACCGCCGCCAAGGAGCTGGCGATGATCCCCCAGACCTACGTCGACGTGCCCCGCGACAAGGTCAACCCGATGCTGCGCCTGATCGAGGCCCTGGAGGACCACGACGACGTCCAGAAGGTCTGGGCCAACCTCAACATCGACGAGAAGGTCCTCGAAGCGCAGTCCCGCTGAGGGGGCGGCCCGAGCCGCCAGCGCCCATGCTGATTCTGGGACTCGATCCGGGCAGCCTCCACACCGGCTACGGCCTGCTGGAGAAGCGTGGCTCGGCCCTCACCCCCCTCGACGCCGGCCGCTTCTCCTGTCCGCGCGACCTCGCCCTTCCCCAGCGCCTGGCCTACCTGGTCGGCCGTCTCGGGGAAATGATCGACCGCCGCCCGCCCGACCTCGCCGTCCTCGAGACCCCCTTCCACGGCATGAACGCGCACTCGCTGATCGTGCTCGCCCAGGCTCGCGGCGCCCTGCTCGCCGCGCTCGCCGTGCGCGGCATCGAGATCTGCGAGTACAGCCCGGCCGAGGTCAAGTCCGCCGTTACCGGCAACGGCCGCGCCGACAAGGAGCAGGTCGCCCGCATGGTGCGCCTGCTGCTCTCGGCGCGCGGCGACGGCTGGCCGAGCGACGCCACGGACGCCCTCGCCCTCGCCATCTGCTGCGCCCAGCGGCTCAAGCTCGACCGCCTCGCCGCCGGCACTGCTAAGCCCTTGTGAATTCAACGGCTTGACGGAACCACCTGGCTTGCGTCCATTTTTTGGGCTGTGCTAGGATCGCTCGGCTATGGCCTTCCAGGGCTCGCTCAAAGAGCTGCCGCTCCCAGACATCATCCAACTGGTCTCCGTGTCGGGGAAGACGGGGGTGTTCTCCCTGCGCCGCAACGGCGACTCCACCGGCGAGATCTACCTGCGCGGCGGGCAGATCGTCCACGCCCACGTCGGCGACCTCCAGGGCGAGGAGGCGATGTACGAGCTGGCCATCTGGCCGGAGGGCGAGTTCGTCTTCACCCCCGGACAGGAGACCCAGCTCACCACGATCCAGAAGTCGAACACCAACCTCCTGATGGAGGCGGCGCGCCGGATCGACGAATGGCAGATCCTCTCCAAGCGCATCCCCTCGACCCGCCTGGTGCCGGTGTTCACCCAGCACGCCGCCACCACCTCAGTCTCGCTGACCCCCCAGGAGTGGGCGCTGATCTGCAAGATCGACGAGCGCCGCACCATCGAGGAGGTCGCGGTCGGCCTCGACATGAGCCCGTTCGAGGCCTGCAAGCTCCTCTACGGCCTGATCACCTCGGGCCTGGTGACCCTCAACGAGGACCTCGGCCGCCTGCGCACCGACCGCCTGCTCGCGATGACGCCCGAGCAACTCGCGGCCGTGGCCGAGGCCGTCCACCAGCAGGCCCGCGGTCTGCTGAACGGCCACCCCCGGCAGGGCGAGCTCGACATCCCCTTCCGCATGGGCAAGGCCGAGATGGACTCCGGGCGCGGCGTCGAGGCCGTGCTCGACCTCGTGCGCGCCGAGGAGAAGGTGGTCTCTGCCGCCCTCGGTCCCAACCAGAGCCGGGTCTTTCTCGACCGGGTCTCCCAGCTCCTCAACCGCTGAGCCCGGCATCAAGACCAATCTCGACCTTACGACTTTCCGCGGGCGAGACTAGAATGCCGCCATGACATCCCGCGGATGCTGTCGGTCCTCCCTTCCTCTGCTGGTCGTGTCTCTGCTCGCCGCGGCTCCCCTGCGCGCGCAAACCCAGGAGCCGCCACCGCCGGCCGCTCCGGCCGCGCCGGTCCCCGCGCCTCCTCCGAGCCCCGCCACCGCGGCGCCGCCGCCCCAGGGGCCGGTGGTCCCCGAGCCCTCGGGAGCCGGCGGCGAGGACGCCGAGATCCCTCCCAAGCCGATCGAGGAGCGCATCCTCCCCCGGCTCGAAGTCTTCTTCCCCGAGGGCGACCTCGACCTGCGGGTCAACCACCTGGTGAACAAGACGTTCTTCGAGGGGCAGGTCAAGTACAACTTCATCAACGGCGACATCACGGCTTTCCTGCGCTACCGCTACTACGGCTACCGGCGGACCACCCAGTTCACCGTGTTCGACGCCATCTCGTTCGACCGCATCGGCCAGAACATCACGCAGGATTTCGACCGCGTGCGGGGCACCCTGCTGCTGATGGAGTGGCCCCACAGCTACAACATGCGCACCTTCTTTCTCACCGAGCTCGACCGCATCAGCACCAACCGGGGGGAGCACGGCAGCAACTTCTTCGTCCGCCGCGACCGCACCAACACCTTCGTCCGGCTGGGCTACCAGTGGGGCACGCCCGACGAGGGCCGGTCGAGCGCCATCGTGGGGGAGACCCGGGCGCGCACCGAGCGGATGTTCTCGGCCTTCCGCGAGTTCGGCCCCGGCGACTCGACGCTGACCGCCGCCCTGACCGACGGCTTCCCCTACGGCATCGGGGACTTCAACTACATCAAGGTCGAGTTCGAGGCCCTGAAGCGGTTCGACGTCAGCGAGCGGACGTTCCTGATCGGCCGCCTGCGCGGCGGCACCTTCGCCCACGTCGCCAAGGCTCCCGTGAGCACGCTGCCGCCGAGCCCCGATCCGATCGATTTCTACGCCGTCCCCCGCTCCGAGGCCTTCAACCTGCAGGGACGCGAGAACCTCAAGGGGCTGAAGAGCTCGAACACCCAGCTCGGAACGGAGCTTCTTTTCACGACCTGGGAGTACTTTTTTCCCTGGTTTCTCGAGACCCACCACAAATTCATCGGCCTGGACTGGCAGAACTGGTACTGGGTCCTCTACGCCGGATACGGGACGGTGGGGCTGGACCGTAAGATCTATACGGATTTCAGCACCTACATCCCCGACGCCGGAGTCGGCTTCGAATCCTCCTTCGCCCTCAGGAAGTACAAGTTCTTTCTCTCCGGAGTTGTGGCACAGGCTTTGAAAGGGAAGGGTGGCCTAGAGGCACGTATCTCAGTCAAGTCGTATCGCTGAGCCGTGCGTCGGCGGATGCCTCGACGAGGAGAGGGTGCTTCGGGGTAGCTTCGCTGCAGTCAAGAATAGCGCGGAGGTCGCATGAGCAACCTTCGCAGTTTTGGCTTACAGCCGGAGGAGAATGAATGAAACTAAAATGGTTAGGCATCATCGCACTGCTGGGCCTCGTGCCGGCTGCGGCGGCGATGGCGGAGGAAGCTGAGCAGGCGAATTCCGCCAGCGTCACGGGAGAGACGGGGTTGTTCAGCCTGCTGACCGGCGATACTTTGCCCCGGGGCGGGTTTTCGTTTGGCGTTTATTACAACAACTGGGACCGGGTCATCGAGCTCGACCGGCAGTTCAGCCTCAACGACAAGGGTCAGTTGAGCCTCGACCAGAACCGCGTCAGCGCCAGCTTCGGCTATGGCATCACGGACCGCTGGGAAGTGAGCGTCATGGTGCCGTTCGACAACTACAAGTACGACGAGAACGACACGCTGGTTCACGTCGACACCGGCGGCGGCCTCAATCAGGCCAACGTCCGGGTGGGCACCAAGCTGCGTCTGATGGGCGGCATGGGGGACGCCAGCACGCTGGCCCTCAACGGCTTCGTCGACCTCGCCACCGGCAAGAAGGAAGTGGCGTCCAAGGACACCGGCTTCGGCATCGGCCTCGACTGGCGCCTGTCGCGGTGGGTGATCGACGTCGGATACATCGACCTCGGCAAGCAGGCGCTGCCGGTCCGCAACGGGGTCCTCGGCTGCACGCCGTTCCCGCTCTGCGCCCAGTTCGGCGCCATCAACTACAAGCATCAGGCGATCACCGCCGGCATCGGCTACGTCTTCCCGGTGAGCGACCGGTTCGACTGGATCAACGAGGTCAACGCCGAGTTCGCGACCGGCAACACCAATCTGTACCGTGACTGGTACGACTTCACCACCGGCGCTCGCATCTGGCTCGGCGAGGACGAGCACTGGGCTCTCAATCTCGGCCTCCGGACCGACCTCCGCCAGCTCAACACCATCAGCGAGCACTGCCCGCTGGGCGGCCTGGTCGGCTTCACCTACTTCCCGCGGCTGATCCACCACGAGGCGCCGCCTCCGCCGCCGCCTCCGCCGCCGCCGCCCGCTCCCGAGCCGCCGCCTCCGCCGCCGGCTCCTGAGCCGCCCCCGCCGCCGCCGCCGCCGCCGCCGGCCCCCGCGCCGCCTGAGACGATCGAACAGACGTGCAGCTTTGTGCCCGGCAGCGCGCGGCTGGACAACATCTGCAAGGCCAAGCTCGACGAGGTCGGGCTGCGCATGAAGCAGAGTCCCAACTCGACGGCAGCGGTCACCGGCTACGCCGACGGCAAGGGCAAGTCCGAAAACCAGCGGCTTGCGGAACAGCGCGCCCAGGGGGTGAAGAACTACCTGGTGACGCGGCACGGGATCGACCCGAGCCGGATCACCACCCAGGGTCAGGTCACCGACAGAAGGGCGGCCACGGTCGTCCTCACCATCAATCCCTGACCGGCACACCCGAGGCTTGCTGGGAGGCCCCGCCGCGAGGCGGGGCCTTTTCTTTTGAAGGGGTCTCCTCCTACAGCGCTTCGCGTCGCAACGACGCCACCGCTCCGAACAGGCCGGCCGCGCCGCCCAGGAGCACGAGGAAGGCCACCTGCTGCGGGGTCAGGAAGTCGAGCGTCAGCACCGACGAGAAGAGCGAGCCGCGCGAGCGGGCGTGGAGGATCTCGTAGCCTCCCCAGAGCGCGCCGCCCGCCACCAGGCCGCCGATCAGCCCCTGCAGCAGCCCCTCGATGTAGAACGGCCCGCGGATGAAGAACTCCGTGGCCCCCACCAGGCGCATGATCCCGGTCTCCTCGGAGTGCAGGTAGGCCGTCAGCCGGATGACGCTGGCGATGGTGAAGATGGCCGCGCCGAGCAGTCCCGCGACCAGCGCCAGCCCCACCGCCCGCACCACCGCCACCACCGTGGCGAGCTGGCCCAGCCACTCCCGGTCGTCGTCGATCAAGGTCACCTCGGGGCGCTTGCGCCAGGCCGCCAGCCACGCCTCGCCTCCGGGCGCGCCACCTGCCCGCCGCGGATCGAGGCCGATCTCGAGCGAGGCCGGCAGCGGCTCCTCCTCCCAGCCGGCGACCAGGTCGGAGAGGCTGGGAAAGACCTCCTTGAAGCGCTGCCGCGCCGCCGTGGCCGTGACCCGGTCCACCGAGGACACCCCCGGCGCGCGCGCGGCCTCGGCGGCCAGCCGCTGGAGGTCCGCCTCCGAGGTCTCCGGCTTGAGGTAGATCACCACCCGCATCTCCCCCCGCCAGCGCTCGACGGAGGAGGAGAGGTTGTCGCTCACCAGCAGGAAGGCGCCGCCGATGAACAGGCTCACGGCGATGGTGAGAACGGCGAGCAGGCTCACCTTCCAGCTCCGCAGCAGGTTGACCGCCGCCTCGCGGAAGAAGTAGAGGAGGGCCTTGAGCAGGCTCAACCGGGAGTCTCCTCGGGGAAGGTCTCGGGCGTCTCGTCCGGTGCCTCATCCGCGAGGGGATCGAGCGCCGGCGGATCGGTGCCCAGCAGCTCCTGATCCCCGGCGAGCTGCCCCCGCTCCAGCGTGAGCACCCGCCGGCCCACCCGCTGGATGGTGTCGCGGTCGTGGGTGGCCAGGATGACCGTCGTCCCCCGCAGGTTCACCTCCAGGAACAGCCGCAGGATCTCCCGCGAGAGGTCGGGATCGAGGTTGCCGGTGGGCTCGTCCGCGATCAGGATGTCCGGCTCGTTGATCAGCGCCCGGGCGATGGCGACCCGCTGCTGCTCGCCGCCGGAGAGCTCGGGCGGGAAGGCGTTCAGCCGGTGGGCGAGCCCCACCCGGCGCAACGCCTGATAGGCCAGCTTCTTCTGGCCCTGGACGTCCACCCCCAGCACCCGCGGCAGGTAGGTGACGTTCTCGAAGATCGTCTTGCGGGGGATCAGCCGGAAGTCCTGGAAGACGACGCCGATGGTGCGGCGCAGGTAGGGGATCTTGCTGCGCGGGATCGAGGAGACGTTGCGGCCGTTGACCAGGATCTGCCCGGTCGAGGGCACCTCCTCGCGGAAGATCATGCGCAGCAGCGTCGTCTTGCCGGCGCCGCTCGCGCCGGTGAGGAAGACGAACTGGCCCCGCGGAATGTCGAACGTGACGTCGTCGAGAGCCGCCTGGCCCCCGGGATACCGCTTGGTGACGTGGAAGAACTGGATCAAGGCGAGCGGCGACCGACCTGTAGGGGTACCCCGTCGAGCCGCTGGCGCATGAGCTGCTGCACGGTCTTCGGCTCGGCGCGCCCGCCCGAGAGCTTCATCACCTGGCCTACCAGGAAGCCCACGACCTGGACCTTGCCGGCCCGGTACTGCGCCACCTGCGCGGGGTTCCCCTCGACCACCTCCTCGATCCAGCGCTCGATCCGCGCAGTGTCCGAGACCTGCGCCAGCCCCAGGCGCTCGACCGCCGCCGCCGGCTCCTCGCCCGTGGGAGCCACCGCCGCGAAGACCTCCTTGGCGGCGCTGTTCGAGATCTCCCCCCGGTCCACCATCGCCACCAGGGCCGCCAGCCGCTCCGGCGCGATCGTGGCCGCCAGCGCCACCCGCCGCTCCCTGAGGTCGCGCAGCACCTCGCCCTGCACCCAGTTGGCGATCCCCTTTGGATTGCCCGGCAACGCCAGGGTGGCCGCCTCGTAGTAGTCGGCCAGCTCGCGCGAGGCGGTGAGGACCTGGGCGTCGGCGGCCGCCAAGCCGTACTGCCCGGCGAGCCGCGCCCGCCGCCACCACGGGAGCTCCGGCAGCCGGTCCCGGATCTCGGCGACGCGCGCGGGCGTCACCAGCAGCGGCGGCAGGTCCGGCTCGGGGAAGTAGCGGTAGTCATGCGCCTCCTCCTTGCTCCGCATCAGCCGGGTCGTGCCCGTCGCCGCGTCGAAGCTGCGGGTCTCCTGCACCACCCGGCAGCCGGACTCCAGCACCCCGATCTGGCGCTCGATCTCGTGCTCGATCGCCCGGGCCACGTTGCGGAAGGAGTTGACGTTCTTGACCTCGGCCTTGGTGCCCAGCGCCGTCTCGCCGCGGCGGCGCACCGAGACGTTGGCGTCGCACCGCAGGCTCCCCTCCTCCATGTTGCCGTCGCTCGTCTCCGTGTACAGGAGGAGCTGGTGGAGGGTCTGGAGATAGTCCTGGGCCTCGGCGGCGCTCGCCATGTCCGGCCGCGAGACGATCTCGACCAGCGGCACGCCGCAGCGGTTGAAGTCCACCAGGCTCTGGCCCGGCAGCGCGCCGCCGCCCGGCGCCTCGTGCAGGAGCTTGCCCGCGTCCTCCTCGAGATGGAGGCGCTCCAGGCGCACCCGCTTGTCGTGCTGCGCCAGCGGCACGGCGCCGTTCTCGGCCAGCGGACGGTCGAACTGGCTGATCTGGTAGCCCTTGGGCAGGTCGGGATAGAAATAGTTCTTGCGGGCGAACACCGAGGTCCCGCGGACCTCGAAGCCCAGAGCCAGGGCCAGCCGCACCGCGAGGTCGACCGCGTGGCGGTTCGGCACCGGCAGAGTGCCCGGGTATCCCAGGCAGATCGGGCAGACGAGCGTGTTCTGGGGCGCCCCGAACCGGTTCGGGCAGCGGCAGAACATCTTCGTCGCGGTCAGGAGCTGGACGTGGGCCTCCAGCCCGATCACCGCCTCGTAGTCGGCGTGCGCCATGCGGGGCGAGTTTACCGCATGTCCCTGAGCCGGCCCTCAGGGCGCGGTCTGGAGCTTCTCGATCTCCACCTTGATCGGCGGCACCCCCACGATCTCGTAGGTGCCCGAGGCGATCGGGATTCCCGCCGCGTCCAGGCCGTCCAGGATCTCCCGGCTCATCGCGTCCTTGAGCTCGCGGATGCCCCGGGTCTTCGCCACGAACCGCGCCGTCATCTCGACCCAGTTGTCGGTCAGGCGGTAGTACACCTTGGGCTCCAGGCTCACGGCGTCGACGAAGTAGCGCCGGCGCAGCTCTTCCAGCTCCTTCTCCGCGACCTCGCCCACCTTGACCGTGTGGCGGCGGACGGCGTCCAGGAGGATCTGCTCGGCCCGCCTGCGGTCGGAGGTGTAGGAGATCGGCAGGTGCATCTCGTCCCAGAGATAGGGGAACTCGCCGCTGTAGTTGTAGACCGGCTCCTCGAAGATCTTGTCGTTGGTCACCGTGACGATGCGCCCGGTGTACTGCCGCGATTCGACCCACACCGACGGCTTGTCCCCCTGCTCGGCCGGCGGCTGCCCCATCTCCATGATGGTCGTGCGCACGAACCCGAGCGCGATCACGTCCCCCCGCACGCCGCTCATCGCGATCCGGTCGCCGATGTGGAACACCTTCCCCCGCAGGATGACGAAGTAGGCCGCCACCGCCGTCACCACCCGCTGGAGCGCCACCGCCAGGCCGGCGGTCAGCAGACCCGCCATGGTGGTCAGACGGGCGGGGTTGTCGAACCAGATGGAGATCACGCCGGTCACCAGCACCAGCACCGCGAGGAGCTTGGTGATCTGCTGGGTCCAGAACTGCACCTTGCGGTTGCGCCGCTGGTGGAAGACCACTCCGGCGATCGCCTGGAGCCCCCGGCTGATCAGCAGAGAGAGCACGATGAAGATGAGCGTCAGCAGCAGCTTGCGCCCGTTCTCCGACGTCAGACCGACCAGCTTCACCCCTAGAATGTCCATGCCCAGGTCCCCATGCAAAACTCCAACCCGCCCAGAGCCGAGGTTCTATTTGACAGCCCTTTCCGGCGGTTCCACAATCAGGTTATGAAAGACTTCTACCGGCTGTCCGCGATCGGCGTCCTCCTCCTTTGCCCTCTCGTCACTCGGCCGGCCGGCGCTCAGCTCGTTCCGCTCGGTCCCGAGACCGCGGTGGTCTCCGACCACGAGCTCGCGCTGGAATGCCCGCAGGTCATCGGTCACGCGGACCGGAGCTTCACCGTGGTCTGGTCGCGGGCCCTCGAGCCCACGGCCCAATCGATCATGGCCCAACGCTTCGACGGCACGGGGGCTCCCGTTGGAGCGCTGATCGACGTCGACGCCGGAGGAGCCCTGACCGGCCGCTACCTGTTCGACGTCAAGGCCGAGAACCGCGGAGCGCTGGGCGACATCGTGACCTGGAGCTCGTTCGTGGTCGATACGGCGGGCTCGCACTGGCGTTTCGACAGCCGGCTCCTTGCGGCGGCCGCTTCGGCGCGCGTCGCCACGCCGTCCTACGTGCGCCAGCTCTTTCCGCGGAGCGTCGGCGGCTACCTCGGCGTCTGGCCGGTGACGAACGGCTGCTCCTTCGCCCTCCTCGACGCCAGCGGACGCATCACGAGCCCGACCACGAAAATCAGCGGGGCCGACCCGGAGACCCGGTGCGTCGAGGCCGCCCAGGCGAGGGACGGCTCCTTCGCCCTCGACTGGTACCGCCCGATTCCGCTCGGAACCAATCGTTCGCGCCGCTTCGGCGCCACGGCCAAGCCCCTGGGACCGGAGAGCGGCCCGGCTGACGGCATCGCCGGCGAGGTCCAACTCGCCTCGGCCCCTGATGGCCGGACGGCCCTGGCCTGGATCGACTTCGTTCCCAATCCGGGAGGCGTCAAGGGCCCGCTTCGGGCACAATTCTTCGCCGCCGATGGACGGCCCGCGAGCCCCGCGGCAACCCTCGACACGCCGACCCCGCCGGTCACCGGGGGGACCTCCTTCGGTCCGGACGCGGTGGCCATGGACCGCCTGGGCCGGGCCCTGATCGTCTGGGACTTTCAGACCGCCGATCAGGCCCCCAACCCTGCTCCCTCCAGATTCAACCTCCAGCTCCGGACGCCGGCCGGCGCCGCCAGCCCGGTCCTGGACCTGGGAGCCAGCCCGGTTCAAACCGGTGGCGCCCTCTTCTGCGCCAGTGCCGCCGCGGCCGGCCGCACCTGGGTGGTTGTCTGGCGGGCCCGGCTGGCGAACGGAGACCTGGCGATCTTTGTCCGCCGGTTCTTCTCATAGCACGCTGAAACCCGGCTGAGAAGCGCGTCGCGCAGTTCGCCCCGACGCCGCTGGCGGCCGATCTCTCGCGGAGCTGCGAGACGCGATCGCCCGCCTGAAGGACGTGCCGGTGGATACCCGGCCGCTGTACGCGGCGGACAAGTAGGTCTTATCGGGGCCTGGGCGGCGCAGCCGCCCGGGCTTCCTGCCGAGCTTCCTACCGGGCTCCCAGCAGCTCCACCTCGAAGATCAGCGTCGAGTTCGGCGGAATCACCCCGCCCGCCCCGCGAGCGCCGTAGCCGAGGGCGGCGGGGATGGTGAGGCGGCGCTTGCCGCCGATCTTCATGCCGGCGACCCCCTCGTCCCAGCCGCGGATGACCTCGCCGGCGCCGAGCCGGAAGCTGAAGGGATCGCGGCGGTCGAGGCTGGAGTCGAACTTGGTGCCGTTCTCGAGCCAGCCCGTGTAGTGGACGGTCACGGTCTGCCCCGACTTGGCCTCCTGACCCTCACCAACCTTGAGGTCGGTGTACTTGAGGCCGGAGGCGGTGGTGGTTTCCTGGTCTGCCATGGGACTCCCTCCGTGGTTCCGACGCCGGGGACGGGGCCCGTCCCCGCCCGCCGCGTTCATGGCGGGGGAGCTTACCGCACTCCGAGCCACTCGAACTCGCGTCTCAGGCCGCCCGCCGCACCACCTGCCCGCCCTTGACCACCGCGGCGACCGGGTTGATGCCGTAGTGGTAGACAAGGTGGAGGAGGTTGGGAGCGTCGAGCAGGACGAGGTCGGCCCGCTTGGCCGTCTCGATCGAGCCGATCTCGCTTCCCAGCCCGAGGCTGCAGGCGGCGTTCAGGGTGGCGGCGGTGAGGCTCTCCTCGACGGTGAGCCCCAGCTCGAAGACGGCCAGCACCACCACCATGGGCATCGACTCGGTGAAGGAGGAGCCGGGGTTGCAGTCGGTGGCGAGCGCCACCGGCACGCCGGCCTCGACCAGCCGCCGGGCCGGGGCGTAGACGTGCTTCTTCAGGAAGAAGCTGGTGCCGGGCAGCAGCACGGCGGTGACGCCGGAGCCGGCGAGCGCCTCGACGCCGGCCGGCGAGACGGCCATCAGATGGTCGGCGGAGAGCGCGCCCAGCTCGGCGGCGAGCTCGGCGCCGCCCGAGTCCACGAACTCGTCGGCGTGCAGGCGGGGCGCGAGGCCGTGGCGGACGCCGGCCTCCAGCACCCGGCGCGACTCGGCGGCGGTGAACACCCCCTGCTCGCAGAAGACGTCGCAGAAGCGGGCGAGCCCCGCCGCGGCGGTGGCCGGCACGATCTCGTCGCAGATCAGATCGATCCAGCGGCTCGACTTCTGACGGTACTCTGGAGGGATCTCATGGGCGGCGAGCAGGGTCGGTACCAAGTCCACCGGATGGCATTCAGCGGCGTGGCGGATGGCGCGGAGCTGCTTCAGCTCGTCTTCGTGGTTGAGGCCGTAGCCGCTCTTCGCCTCGGCGGTGGTGGTGCCCCAGGCGAGCATCCGGTCCATCCGCCGCAGGACGTTGCCGACCAGCTCCTCCTCGCTCGCCCGGCGGGTGGCCGCCACGGTCGAAAGGATGCCGCCGCCGGCCGCCGCGATCTCCTGATAGGTTTTGCCGGCCAGCCGCGCCGCGAACTCCTCCTCGCGGCTGCCGGCCCAGGGGAGGTGAGTATGGGGATCGACGAAGCCGGGGATCAGGGTGCCACCCCGGCCGTCGAGCCGCTCCGCCTCTGGCAGCTCGCCGAGCCGGCGCCGCCGCTCCTCGGGAGAGCCCACGAAGAGGATCCGCCCGTCGCGGCAGACCACCTCCGCGCCGGGGAGGCGGCGCACCCGCCCCTGGTCCGCCCCGCGCCGCGGCGCCGAGCCCTCGGGAGTAGCGACCTCGGAGAGGTTGTGGATGAGGAGATCGGTCATGGGGCGGGATTGTGCCATGCCAGACCCACCCGCGCTCTACCCAACTCCTTCACCTGCTCCCGGAGCCATCTCTCCACCTCTCCCCATTCCAGCGGCCGCGCCAGGCGGGGTATGGGCTCGCCCTCGATCTCCGAGAGGTCGGCGAGCCCCTTGAGAGCCTGGAGGGGGAAGTCGCGGACGTGACCGAACTTGTCCTCGGCGAGCTCGAAGAGGGTCGCGAGCGGCAGCTCGCGGCAGAGGAGATAGAGGTCCACGAAGTCGCGGCGGGTGCCGCGGCTGATGATGGCGCCCAGCTTCATCAGCCCGAGGTCGGCGGCCGAGGCCACCGCGAGCCCTGAGATCTCCTCCAGCGGCCGCACCAGCGGATAGGGGTAGTAGAAGAGCCGGAGCCCCACGCCGCCGCCGGCGAGGCGGGTGGAGAGATACCCGTCGCGGGCGGTCTCCACCTCGGTCCCGGGATCGGCCGCGAGCAGCTCGCCCAGGAGGTCGCGCCGCGAGGCGCTGGCGAGTCGGTTGGCGTTGCTCATCAGGTCGAGGTCGGTCACCGGGCGGTGGCCGGTGTAGAGGGCGAGGGCCGCCGAGCCCGCGAGGTAGAACTCCTCGGCCCAGGGACGGGCCGCGAGGCGCGGGATCAGCTCCTGCGCCCGCGGGGAGAGCGATCCGGGATGGGCGAGGGTCAGAGCGGCCACAGGGCTGTCGCTTCCGGAGCCGCCGGTCCCGCCGGGGTGCCCAGCACGGTCTCCCAGAAGGCGCGGCTGCGCCGCGAGAGCTGGCGGCCGCCGTGGCGGGCGAGCCAGGCGGCGATCTCCGGCTCGGCGGCGATGCCCAAGAGCCAGGCGAGGTCCGCCGCGTCGCCGTCCTCGAGCAGGTGGGCGATCAGCAGGGAGGGGGCCCGCTCCGGAGTGAGGTCCGCCTCGTCGTAGCCGGCGAAGAGGCGCCGCGTTCCGGCCGGGAGGCTCACGCTCCGGACGCCTCCCGCCGCTTGCGCGGCAGGGTGAGGACGGTCGCCGTGTTGCGCTCGTCCTCCATCTCGGCCTCCAGGATGCGCTCGAAGAGGTCGAGGGTGTTCTTGAACTTGAGCTGCAGCTCGCGGCGGGCGGTGCGCAGGTCGGTGATCTTGGCCTCGAAGCGGGTGGACTGCTCGATCGCCTGCTGCACGATCTTGTCGGCCGCCATCTCGGCCTCCTTGACCATCAGCTCGGCCTCGTGGCGGGCGTTGTTGGTGATGTCGTCCGACACCTTCTGCGCCCGCAGCAGCGTCTGCTGGAGCTGGTGCTCGCGGTGCTCGGTCTCCTCCAGCCGCTGCCGGTAGTAGCGGTTCTCGCGCTCCAGTTTGTCGGTCTGGGAGATGCGGTTGGAGAACTCCTCGGCCAGCAGCGCGAGGAACCCCTCGACCTCGGTCGGGTCGTATCCCCGCATCTTCTGCGAGAAGCGCATCTTCTGGATCTCGAGGGGAGTGATGGCCATCTGGGATTCTCCTTGCGGCTCGGCGCGCGCCGATGTCCTGCAACCTTGAAGATCAGCCTCGGAAAGAGATAGCCATCTTAGCATGAATAAAGGCCGCGCCTCGCGCCAGGCGGGCTAACGGGCCTGCCGCGGTCCGAACAGCGCCGTGCCCACCCGCACGTGGGTGGCCCCCTCCTCGACCGCGACCTCGAAATCGTCGCTCATGCCCATGGAGAGCCAGCCGGGGAAGCCTGCCCACTCAGGGGTTCCGGCGAGCTCGTCGCGCAGCTCGCGCAGTCGGCGGAACCAGCGGCGGGCCGCCTGGGGGGAGTCTTCCTGGGGCGGGATAGCCATCAGGCCGACGATCCGCAGGTGCTGGAGCCCGGCGAGCGGCCGCGCCGCCGCCGCGAGCCCGGCGGCCGGGAAGCCGTGCTTGCTCTCCTCGCCGCCCAGGTTCACCTCCAGGAGGCCGGAGACGGCGAGGCCCCGCGCGCCCGCCTCGCGGTCGATCGCGCCGGCGATTTCAGCGCGGTCGATCGAATGGATAGTGTGGAAAAGGTCGAGGGCGGAGCGGACCTTGTTGGACTGGAGAGGGCCGATCAGGTGCCACTCCACGCCGGAGGCGATCCCGGGCGGCAGCTCGGCGCTCTTGGCGAGCCCCTCCTGGACCCGGTTCTCGCCGAAGACCGTGAGGCCGGCCCGGAAGGCCTCGGCGACCGCCGCCGCCGGCTGGGTCTTGCTGGCGCCGACCAGGGTCACGGCCCCGGCTGGCCGGCCGGAGCGCCGACAGGCGTCGCCGATGCGGGCGCGGATGCCGGCCAGGCGCTGCGCGATTCCGGCGGCGTCCGCTGTGGGCGCTCCGGCCGGCTCGCTCAGCCAGACTCCTCCTCGAAGTAGAGGATGCGCTTGCAGGCGTCGCACTGGATCAGGCTGCTGCCGTTGCGGATCTCGACCACGACCTGCGGCCGCACGCGGTAGTTGCAGGCGCTGCAATGCCACTCGCGCTGCTTCAGCCCCGGCCGCTCCAGGGGCCGCACCGCCGCGGTCGCGCCGCCGGGGTAGCGCTCCAGGATGCGCTCGAACTGGGAGACCAGGGGGCGGGGGAGCCGCTGCTTGAGCTCGGCGATGCGCTGCTGGAGCTCTTCGACCTGGCGGGCGACCCCGGGCTTCTCCCCCTCCCAGCGGGTCATCTCCGTGGCGTAGCGCTCCTGGATCTCGCGGAAGCTCTCGCGCAGGGCCTCGAGGTCCTTGTCGGCCTTCTCGTGCTCGTCGAGGGCGGCGAAGGCCTGCTCCTCGCTGCTGGTGATCTGCCCTTTGACGGTGTCGATCTCCTGGAGGAGAGCGCCGTACTCGCGCTGGGTGCTGACCTTGTTGATCTGCTGCTGGTACTTCTTGAGCTTCTCCTGGGCGTCCTGGACCGCCGCTTCCGCCGCCCGCCGTTTCCGGGCCGCCTCCTCGGCGGTCTCCTCGAGGGCCTGGATCTCCGTCCGGCGCACCGTGTGCTCCTCGTGGAGCTCGCGCATCCAGTCGGGGATTCCGTGCAACCGCTGCTCCGCCTCGCGGAGCTGGGTGAGCGCGGTCTGCAACTCGAGAACGTTCTGAAGGTTTTGGTTCATGGAATGACGTCCGCTCCTCTCCAAAGGAAAACCATCGCACCCCTGCTGAGTCCGCCACGCGACCGCCTCGTCCTCTTCATGGCTCGGAGCGCTGCGAAGTGGGTCCACCTGGATTCGAACCAGGGACCAGCCGGTTATGAGCCGGATGCTCTCACCGCTGAGCTATGGACCCGGGAGTTGCCCCTTTCAGGGCGACTCGGCAGTATACCATTCACGACGCTCCGCCCCGGGGGGCCGCTCGGCCGGCACGAACGCGCTCCAGATCCGGGGCAGGAGGCGGGCCAGCTCGGCCGTCCGCCGCGGGTCGGGCAGCGGCCGGCTCCCCCCTTGCGCGTCCCAGCGCTCGAGCCGCAGCCGGGGAGCCTCCCGGCCGTTGAGCGGCGGCGCGGCCAGGAAGGCCGCGCGCAGCCGGCCCAGGATCTCCTCCGGCGGCGCCGGCAGCCCGGCGCGGGCGAGGCGGGCGTTGTCCCGGTTCATCCGCGCCAGCAGGGCGCGGTAGTAGTGCGGCTCGGGCGGCGCGAAGCGCGACTCCCAGAGGAGCTGGTCGTCGCCGTCCACCAGCGAGAACCGGTTGGCGCCGTCCGTCAGGTAGAGCTCCGAGAGCACCGGCGCCGCCGAGCGCCGGAACAGGCTGGGCGCCACCGCCGGCGGTGCCTTGCCGCCGGCCGCCTCCACCAGGGTCGCCCACAGGCGCGCCGCGGCCACCCGCCGCCCCTTGGGCTCCTGGACCGCCAGGCGGAAACCGCGCGGGAGCTTGACGGCGAACGGCACCTCCAGGAGCTGCCGGCAGAGGTTGCCGCCGTTCAGGATCTGCCCCGCCTCCCCGAACTCCTCGCCGTGCGTGGAGGTGACCACCACCAGCGCGCGGTCCCACGCGCCGCTCGACCGCAGCGCCTGGAGCAGCCGGCCGAGCCGGTCGTCCGCCCAGGCGACGTTGAAGCGGTACATCGTCCAGAACAGGCGTCGCCGGTCGGCGGGCAGCGGGTTGGCGGGATCGAAATAGACCGCCAGCTCGTCCGGCACGATCCGGTCGGGCAGATCGCTCCGCACCCGTTCGGCTTGGTCCTCGACGAGGCCGTCGAACCGGGGGCGGTGGAGATAGGGGGCCCCGGGCTCGGGGATGTGGACCCAGACGAACCGCCGGCCCGCGCCGCCGGCGGCGATGCGCCCGAGCTTCGCGGCGGCCTTCTCCCCCCGGCCGAGATCCTCGAGCCGGTCGAACCCCTGGTCGTACCCACCGTCCCGCGAGTAGAGGGGCTCGCCGGTGAAGCCGCTGGTCTCGTAGCCGGCCGCCTGGAGGGCCTCCGGCAGGGTGAAGAGGGCGGGGGAGAGGGTGTCCGTGCCACCGAGCGCCTGGTGCTGCCAGGGGCGCAGCCCGGTGAACAGCGAGGCCATCGCGGGGGCGCCCGCGCTCGACGCCGCGATCGCCCGGCCTCCCCAGTCGGCCTCGCGCAGCAGGGCGTCGAGGTTGGGGGTCAGCCCACGCTCGCCGCCAAGCCCGCCGACCACGTCGGCCCGCAGGGAGTCGAAGGTGATGAGAACGATGGGGACGGCCTCCGCCGGCGGCGCGGAGCCGCGGCAGGAGACCGTCAGGAGGAGCAGGGCGAGGGAGGCGAGCCGTCTCACCCGGCGGTCGGATAGAGCTGGCGGTAGCTGTCGGAGAGGACCAGGATCCGCTTGACGTAGGTTTTCGACTCCTCGATGCCGAGGCCTTCGAGGAAGCGGTCGATCTCCCCCTGGCCGGACTCCTGCCAGAGGCGCTTGATCCGGTACGGGCCGCCGTTGTACCCGGCCAGCGACAGCTCCAGGTTCTCGTTGAACATGCTGAACACCTGGCGGAAGTACGAGGTGCCCAGCCGCACGTTGGTGGCCGGGTCGGCGAGCATGTTCTGGGTCCAGGCGAGGCCGTTCCTGGCCGCCAGCTCGCGGGCGGTGGACGGCATGAGCTGCATCAGGCCGCGGGCGCCCGCCCCGCTCTGGGCGCCGGCGTCGAAGGCGCTCTCCTGGCGGATGATGCCGAACACGAGGTACGTGGGCAGCCGGTTCATCTTCGCCCAGGTGCGGATCGGCTCCTGGTAGTCGAGCGGATAGTAGAGCCGGCGTGCCTCGTCCGGCAGGGTGGCCTGGAACGGTCCGCCGAGCGCCGGGAAGGCGTCGCGGATCACCAGCACGCTCTTGCGGCGGTCCCCCTGGCGGGCGAGGATCACCGCCTCCAGGGCGCGCAGCGAGCGGGGCTGCGCCTTGTCGCGCACCAGCTCGGCCTCGGAGAGCGCCAGGGCGTCCAGCCCGAGATCGGTGAGCAGTCGCGCGCGGTCGAGCGCCGGGTCCGCCGGCCAGGGCTCCCTGGCCTGCGCCGCAGCCGCGGCCGCCGCCGTCGCCGCGGACACCGCGGACACCGCGGACACCGCGGACACCGCGGCCGGCTTGCCGTGCAGCCGGGCCCTGGCGTTGCGAAGATAAAAGTCGGCGGTGTCGGCCTGGGCGATCTCTTTATAGATCTGCTGCGCCCGCTCGCCCTCCCCCAGAGCGTCGAAGGCCCGCGCCGTCCAGTAGCGGCCCCGGCGGGCGGCGGCGTCCTCCGGATAGAGCGAGAACAGCTCCGTCCAGGTGCCGATCGCGCCGGTGTAGTTCCCCTTGCCGTATTCCTGCCAGCCGGTCTGCCAGAGGTGGGCCGCGCCGGTGGTGTCATGGGCGTCGATGCGGCGCAGCCAGCGCAGCGTCTCGATGGCACGGTCGAACATCTCCTCGCTCTGGTAGTCGGCGTAGAGCGACTTCAGGGCCTTCGTCGCCAGGTCGGGATCGGCGCCGATCTGGGCCACCTTGTAGAGATATTGCTGAGAGAGGTAGCGGAGCTGCTGGCGGTCGGCCGAGCCGAGATTCGCCCGGCCGCGCTGGGCGGTGGCGGCGTCCTCGGCGGCCATGGCGCGGGCCCAGGCGAGCGCCGCCGCCTGGCGCGGCTCCGCGGCCTCGCGGCCGGAGAGCAGGCTCAGGGCGTCGCTGCCGCGGTGCAGGCGGGTCAGGGTCTGCGCCTCCAGGAGCTGCCACTCGAGGTCGCGGCCGGACATCGGCACGGCGTCGAGCGTCGCCAGGGCGTTCGGCTCCAGCTTGAGGTCCAGCAGGGCTTTGGCCCGCCGCTTGAGCTGGTCGGCGGTCAGCACGCTCGCCAGCGAGAAGGCGCCGTCCGCGCCGCGGAAGAGGTCGATCACCTTGAGCTCGGCGGCCTTCAGCGGGAAGTTGACCAGCAGGCGGCGGGCGGCCTCCGCCTGCGCGTGGCCGTCGCCGAGCCGGGCGCCCATCTGCCAGGCGAGCGCCTCGAGCTGTGAGGCCTCGTCGCCGCGCAGCTCCTCGCTGCGGGCGGCCCCGATCAGCTCCAGGGCCCGCTGCGAGTCGCCGCGCTGCCAGGCGATGGTCGCCGCCTTGAGCAGGGCGCGCGGGCGCAGCGCCGAGCCGGGGTAGTCCCCCAGCAGCTTGGCGAGCGAGGTCTGGGCGAGCAGGACGTGGCCGCGCGCCGCCGCGGCGTCGCTCAGGATGTAGAGCCGCCAGTCCTCCAGCGGGCCGTCGGGGTTCTTCGCGGCGAACAATCGCTCCTCGGCGTAGGCCACCTGCTCGCAGGAGTGGGCGTAGAAGCCGAGGAGGAGCTCGGCGAAGACCGCCTCCGAGTCCCGGCCCGCCAGCACCGGCGCCAGCGCCTTGTAGGCGGCCGCGCAGTCGTGCTTGCGCACGGCCGTGGCCGCCTCGGCGTAGGCGAGGGCGGCGCGGTCGGAGTGCCCGGGCAGCGGGCCGGCGGCGCCGGAGCGCGGGGGCGAGGCGGTGGCGGAACCCAGCAGGAGGGGGAGCAGCAGGACGAGGGCGGCGCGGTGCCGAATCGACGTTTTACTTCTCACTTCTCACCGTACTCCAGACAACCAGCGGCGCCTCCGGAAAAGTCCGGAGCCCTTCTCACGACGGCCGGCGCGTCAGATGCCCAGCGCTTTCGAATCGCCGGACGCCAGGATGCGCACCAGCTCCTGGTAGAAATAGTCGGTCGAGCGCAGGATCTGCGGGTCGACCCGCTCGTCGTACATCTGGCGCGAGCGGTCGATGTCCTCCTTCAGCCGCTCGTAGATGTCGCGGTTGCGCCGCCCTTCCTCGACCTGGTCCTCATTGTACAGCTTGATCTCGCTCACCAGCAGCCGGGCCAGCCGGCGGGCCTCCTCGTGCAGCGACTCGTCGTTCTTCGAGAGCGCCGGCACGCGGCTGGTGGCGAAGGCCCAGCCCGGACCGTCGACGTCGCTCGGCGGGCGGACTTCGGGAGTGCCCGAGCCCATGGCTGAGCCGCGGTCGAACTGGCCCGCGGGCTCCTCCGGCGCCGGAGCCGGCACCGGCCGCAGCGGCGCGGGCGCCGGGGGAGGAGCGGCCGGCTCGGCGGCCGGCAGCGCGGAGCGCGGCAGCAGCACGGTCGCGTCCGGGCTCGGATCGGCGGCGGGAGCGGCGGGCTCCGGCTCGACGGAGCGGGGATAGCGCGGGGCTTCTTCCGGCGCGGGTGGCGCGGGCGGCTCCGGCTCCGGCGCGCGCACCGTCGAGAGGGGGCTGCCCGCGCGCTGCGACGGGAAGCCGGGGAGCGGCATCGCCTCGGTGACGTGGAGGGATTCCCAGCTCGCGACGGACTCCGGGACGGTCGGCGCCTGGGCCGAAGGAGCTGCCGTTTCCTGAGCCGGCTCCTCGATATGCGGCTCCGGATGGGCGGGCTCGGGCTCGGCGGCGGCCTCTGGAGCTTCTGGAGCTTCGGCGCTCGGGGCCGGCTGAGCCGGCGCGGCGGTGGCCGGCGCGGCCGCGCCGCTCTCCTCCCCCTCTTCCAGGCTCAGTGTGGGGGTGGCGGAGCGCTCGCGGAAGGGCAGGGTCTCGATCGCCTGGGCCGCCGCGTGGGCGAGGATCTGGAGCGCCTCGATCCCCAGCTCGCCGCCGTCCTGACGGTCGGCGTAGAGGCCGGCGGCGACGCGGTCGCGCAGCACGATCGGCACCAGCACGCCGTCGTGCGGCAGCGGGCTGTCGATGCGGCTGGCGAGCGCCGCGCAATCCGCGGCGTTGAGGCGCAAGGCTCCCGGCGCCTGGGCGAGGCGGCTCCAGGCGCCGCCCGGGGATTCGAGGACGAGGCCGCGCAGCGCCGCATCGGCGTCGCCGAACCCCTCGCCTCCCCAGCCCCGCAGCTCGTCGCCGCGCACCAGCAGCACGGCCACGCGCGAGGCGTAGCCCGCCGACTGGCGCAGCAGCGCCGCCAGGATCTCGGCCTGCGAGCGGGCGCGGTCGATCGCCGCCAACCCTTCGCGCAGGTCGCGCAGGGCGCTCCGCCGGGCGTTCGGTGCCAGCTCCCGCTCGGCGGCGGGCGCCAGATCCTCGTGCGCAAGGTAGGAAGACGGCAGCGCCGGAGTGAACTCCTCCAGCCGCCGCTGGATCTCCTGGTTGCTGGCGTTCAGGCGCTGGGAGATCTCCTGCCGCAGCTCGGCGAGCGCACGCTCGACCGAGTCGCCGATCTCGCGGTTCAACTGGTGGATTTTTTCCGAAAGGGACATCCGTTGCTCTCCGCGGCCGTCCTCTGAGTCGATACCAACTAAAGGAGCCTGATTATTCTGGAACCCACGGCGCGGTGTCAAGAAAAGCCCTCTGCAACAAGGGCTTAGCCAGGCGGAGGCCGATGCCTTGTCCGCCTCCGGAGGCCTGTGGTACGGTCGTTCGGCCCAATCGCCGTCCGACGATCAGCCCAATAGGGGAGCTCTTCCGATGCATCGCAGGCCCGGACGCGGACGATCCCGAGACCGCAGGCGCGGAGCCGTGATCCTCTGCGCCCTCCTGCTGCTGGCCGGCTGTGGCTCGGGCACCAGTCCTCGGGAAACGAGCCCGCGGAGCCCCGCCGCGGAGGCCGAGTGGGCCTGGCTGCAGCGGACCGAGGGCGAGCTCGCCCGCCGGCGGGCCCAGGCGGCCGGCCGGCCCGCCGATCCCGGGCTCGCCCGCCAGACGCAGGCCCTCGCCGACGAGCTCAATCGCCGGCTGGTCGAATTCCTCAACGCCGACCCGCCGGTCCAGGGCGAGCCGCTGACGTCGCGGCAGAAGGCGGCGCTCCGCATGAAGAGCGACGAGGACATCCATCTCGCCCACGCCTTCATCGAGCAGGGCGGGGACTACCAGCGCGCGCTCGACCTCTACCAGCAGGCCCTGGCGGTCGATCCCGGCAACCCGCGCCTCCAGGAGGAGCTGGCCCGGGCGCGGGCGCGGCGCTACATGGCGCGCGGCACCTTCGCCCAGGTCCAGAAAGGGATGGACCAGGACGAGGTGCGCCGCCTGCTGGGCCAACCCAACCTCAACAACGTCCGCGCCTACCCGGACCACGGGGGGATCGCCGGCTGGTTCTACCCCAAGGACGCCACCGGCGCCGCCGCCGCCGTCTGGTTCCACAAGGAGAACGGGCGTTTCACGGTCTACCTCGCCGACTTCGACGCCGTGCGGCCGCCGGCCTCGGCTTGACTTTCTTCGGGATTTGAGCGAAATTCGCTTTCCTGCGCCCCCTGAAGGTCGGGGGGCGCTTTCATCCTAAAGCGAAAAGAGGTGAGTCCCGGATGCCCGTTGTGCATGTGCGCGAAGAGGAGAGCTTTGAAAATGCCCTGCGCCGCTTCAAGCGTAAGGTCGAGAAGTCAGGAATTCTGACCGAGCTTCGCAAGCGGCAGCACTTTGAGAAGCCCTCGGTGAAGCGCAAGCGCAAGGCCGTGCAGGCCCGCAAGAAGATCATGCGCAAGCTGCTGGAAGAGCGACGCCAGGGTCTGGCATAGATCACCTTGCAGCCCGGGTCTGTCGCGCGACCCTCGGACGGGAGGAGGCCGGAAGGCTTCCTCCCGTTTTGTTTTCCGGGTGGGCCTCAGTCGCCCGCGACCGCGTCCAGCGGCAGGAAGGAGAACGGCAGGAACGCCGGCAGCGCCGCCGTCCGGGTGCCGTCCTTCTTCTCCCACTCCTCCCGGCTCTTCGCCTTCAGGGGCTCGAGCTTGCGCTTCTCGAGCTCCCGGTTGGCCGCCGCCACGTCGCCGCTCTGCACGGACGCCAGCCGGGCCTCCGCCCGGTCGAGCTGGTCGCCCAGCACCTTCATCTCCTCGATCTGCGACCGGGTCGGCCGGCCGTCGTAGCCGTTGACGTTGCCGTAGACCTTGGCCATCTTCTCGCGGAGCTGCTCCTCGCCGGACATCCAGCC
>DASWRX010000136.1:0-10764 GCA_036402955.1 Thermoanaerobaculia bacterium | reverse complement strand
GGAGCTCAAGGGGGAGAACCGGCTCCGGCGCGTGCTGGGGCCCGTGCAGCTCACCAGCCTCGGCGTCGGCGCGGTGATCGGCGCCGGCATCTTCGTCTCGACCGGGGCCACCGCGCGGCAGACGGCCGGGCCGGCGCTGATGCTCTCGTACTGCGTCGCCGGGCTCGTGTGCGTCTTCGCGGCGCTCTGCTACGCCGAGTTCGCCTCGATGGTGCCGGTCGCGGGGTCCGCCTATACCTATGCTTACGCTACCCTGGGCGAGTTGTTCGCCTGGATCATCGGCTGGGACCTCGTCCTCGAGTACGCGGTCAGCTCCGCGACGGTGGCGGACGGCTGGTCCGGTTACTTCCAGAGCATCCTCGACGTCTTCGGCTGGAAGCTGCCGCACGCCATCGCCGGTCCCGTCGTCAACTACAACCCGCAGCTCGGCAAGCTGGTGGCCACCGGCTCCTTCATCAATCTGCCGGCGCTGCTGATCGTCCTCGTGGTGACGGCCGTGCTGGTGATCGGTATCCGCGAGAGCGCCAGTGTCAACACCGTCCTGGTAGCGATCAAGCTCGCCGCCGTGATCTTCGTGATCGCCGTCGGCGCCTTCTACGTCAATCCCGCGAACTGGCACCCCTTCGCACCCTTCGGCCTCACCGGCCTCCAGGTTTTTGGCCGCACTCTCCTCGGCCAGAGCGACGCCGGCGGCCAGCCGGTCGGCATGCTCGCCGGCGCCGCTCTGGCCTTTTTTGCCTACATCGGCTTCGATTCGGTCTCGACCCACTCGGAGGAGGCCAGGAACCCGCAACGGGACGTCCCCATCGGCATCATCGTCTCGCTGGTGCTCTGCACGTTGCTCTACATCGCCGTCGTCGCCGTGCTGACCGGCATGGTCCCCTACGGCCAGCTCGACATCAACGCTCCGGTGGCCGACGCCTTCCGCCGCGTGGGGCTGCGCTGGGCGCAGTTCCTGATCGCGGCGGCGGGCCTCGCCGGCATCACCTCCGTGCTGCTGGTGACGATGCTGAGCCAGGCGCGCATCCTCCTCGCCATCGCCCGCGACGGCCTGCTGCCGCCGGGCTTCTTCGCCGCCGTCCACGACCGCTTCCGCACGCCGTGGAAATCGACGATCGTGACCGGCCTCTTCGTCGCCTCGCTAGCCGCGTTCCTGCCGATCAGCGTGCTCCTGCTGCTGGTCAACATGGGGACGCTCTTCGCGTTCGTGATCGTCTGCGCGGCCGTGCTCATCATGCGGCGCACCCACCCGGACGCCGAGCGGCCGTTCCGGGTGAAGTTCGTGCCGCTGGTGCCCATCCTGGGGATCGCGAGCTGCCTGCTGCTGATGTTCTCGCTCCCGTCGGAGAACTGGCTGCGCCTCTTCGTCTGGCTGGGGATCGGCCTGGTGATCTATTTTTCGTACGGGCGCAGGCACAGCGCGCTGGCGCGGTTGCGGGCCTTTCCGGTGGCCCGCAAAAAAGGAGCTGATTCCGCGTAGAGTGGGAGGCGCATGTCCGGCTCCCCGCTCACCCGCGCCATCCGCACCGACCGCGGTGACGACCGGGAGCGGCTCGACCGCGTCCTGGTGCGGCACCTGGCCGACCGGCCGGACGTCACCCGCTCGCGGATCCAGGGGTGGATCGACGCGGGGCTGGTGCGGGTCAACGGCGCCGCCGCCGGGAAGCCGTCGAGCCGCGTGATGCTGGGGGACGAGATCGAGATCGTCCTGCCGCCGCTGCCCGAGCGGCGCGAGGTGGTGGCCCAGGAGATGCCGCTCTCGGTGCTCTACGAGGACGAGCACCTGCTGGCGCTCGACAAGCCGTCCGGAGTCGTGGTCCACCCCGCGGCCGGCCATCGCGAGGGGACCCTGATCAACGCCCTGATGTGGCGCGCCCGCGACTGGGGAGAGGGACGGCGCCCCAGCCTGGTCAACCGGCTCGACCGGGAGACCTCGGGCGTGCTGCTGGCCGCCAAGACGCCGGCCCTCCACGCCGCCCTGGCGCGGAGTCTGCGGCGGCGCAACGCCGAGAAAGACTACCTCGCCGTGGTCTACGGAACGCCGTCCGGCTCGGGAAGGATCGAGCTCAGGGTTCTGCGCGACCCCGCGGACCCCAAGCGGCGGCTGGCCTCGAAATCGGAGGGGAAGGAGAGCCTGACCCTCTACCGGCGGCTGGCCGGAGCGGCAGGCCTGACCCTCCTGGAGTGCCGCCTGCTCACCGGGCGCACGCACCAGATCCGGGTCCACCTCAAGTCGCAGGGGTGGCCGATCGTGGGGGACGCGGTCTATGGCGAGCCGCGCTGGAAGGGGATCGCGGACGCGGAGCTGGCGGCGTTCTGCCGCGACTTCCCCCGCCAGGCCCTGCACGCCCGGCGGCAGTCGTTCGTCCATCCGGCGACCGGCGTGACGATCGAGATCGTGGCGCCGGTGCCGGCGGACATGGGGGGGCTCCTCGCGGCGGCGAAGCTCAGTGTGTGAGCTGCGCGGGGGGCACGATCTCCCGGGCCAGCCCGGGGGCCGACCAGGAGAGTTGGGCCAGCGCGCCGCCGATGTTTTCGTAGAACTCCATCTTGATGTCGTACGCCTGGCCGGCGGTCAGATAGAGCGTGTTGCTGTTCTCGGTGGGCGGATGATCGGTCCAGTTGTCGATCAGCAGGACGCCGTTGACCCAGAGCCGGACGCCGTCGTCGCTCGCCGTGATGAAGGTGTGAGTGCCGGTCACTTTGGGGGTGATCTTCCCCGTCCAGCGGGCGCTGAAGTTGTTGACCCCGATGCCGGCCGTCGGGCTGCCATAACCCCAGTCGAAGTCGATGTTGGGATCGACCCGGGTGAGCGGGGTTCCGGTGAGATTCATGCTGTTGAAGTAGCTGGCGGCGAGCCCGGCCATGGAGGAGGGCGGCGGCGGTGGCGGTGGGGTGCCGCCGCCCGGGGAGAGCTGGGTCGTGGGCACCACTTCCCTGGCCAGGCCCGGAGCCGACCAGGACAGTTGGGCGACTGCGCCGCCGGCGTTCTCGTAGAACTCCATCCTGAGGTCGTAGCTCTGACCGGGGGTGAGGCTGATCGTGCCGCTATTCTCGGTGGGAACGTGATCGGTCCAGTTGTCGACCACCAGGACGCCGTTGATCCACAGGCGCACGCCGTCGTCGCTCTCGGTGTAGAAGGTGTGTGAGCCGCTCACCTTGGGGGTGATCTTCCCGGTCCAGCGGGCGCTGAAGTTGTTGACGCCGATGCCGGCCGCGGGGCTGCCGTCCCCCCAGTCGAAGTCGATGCTGGGATCGGTCCGGGTGAGCGGCGTTCCGGTGAGGTCCATGCTGTTGAAGTAGCTGGCGGAGACCCCGTTCGTGGACGGCGGCGGTGGAGGAGGAGGTGGTGGGGCACTGCCGCTGGGGAAGAGCTGCGACGTGGGCACCACCTCTTTGGCCAAGCCCGGAGCCGACCAGGACAGTTGGGCGACCGCGCCGCCGATGTTCTCGTAGTACTCCATCTTCAGGTCGTAGCTCTGGCCGGCGGTGAGGCTGATCGTGCCGCTGTTCTCGGTGGGGGCGTGGTCGGTCCAGTTGTCGACCACCAGGACGCCGTTGATCCAGAGCCGCACCCCATCGTCGCTCGTGGTGTAGAGCGTGTGCGTGCCGCTCACCTTGGGGATGAGCTTCCCGGTCCAGCGGGCGCTGAAGTTGTTGATGCCGATGCCGGCCACGGGGCTGCCGTACTCCCAGTCGAAGTCGATGTTGGGATCGGTGCGCGTCACCGTCGTCCCGGTCAGGTCCATGTTGCTGAAGTAGGTCGCGCTGAGGCCCCCGCCCGCTACCTGGAACGTCGCGGCGTAGATCGTGTCACTGGTCGGGGTGCTGATCGAGTGGGTCGCCGCGCCACCGTCCGACCACGAGACGAGCTGGTAGGTGATGCCGCCCACGGTCTGCGGCGACACGACCCCCAGCGCGCGGGTGATCCCCACGACCCCCTGAACGGAGGACGGAGCGGTCACCGGCTGGCCGTCGAGCGTCACCTGAAGGCCGCTCGGATTGGTGGCGAGGGATAGGTTGACCTTGCGCGGCACGACGTCCACGTAGGTCGAGCTCGTCAGGCCGCCGGAGTCCCTGACGGTGAGCAGGATGCGGTACCAGACGTTGGCCGAGGTCTCGCCGGCGGTCGGGATGGTGAACGATCCCCCGGTGACGCCGCTGGTGGCGGGGATGAACGGGTGGATGTGGGTATCGTGATGGAAGTCCACCTGCCAGGTGAAGGCGCTCGGCGGCAGGTTGCCGTCCTCGGCGTCGGTGCCGGCGCCGCTGTAGGTGAACGTATCTCCCGCGCTGTAGAGCGAGTTGTTGGCGGGGGCGGTGATGGTGGCGGTCGGCGCGCTGTTCGCGGTCACCGTCAGGATCGCGGCGTTGCTGGTGGCGTTGCCGTAGCCGTTGGTGACCCCCACGTCGAAGCTCGCGCCGTTGTCCGGCGCTTGAGCCGAGGGCAGGGTGTAGCTCGCCGCGGTCGCGCCGGGAATGGCCACGCCGTTGCGCCGCCATTGGTAGCTCAGCGGGGCGGTCCCCGAGGCGGCGGCCGTGAAGGTGGCGGACTGGCCCACGGTGACGGTCCGGTTGGCGGGCTGGGTGGTGATGGCGGGCGCCGGGCTCCCGGTGTAGAAGATCCGGTAGACCGCGTTCACTCCCCGGTCCAGGTAATAGAGGCTGCCGTCGTCGGCGACCCGCAGGTCCACCGGGGCGGAGACGCCGGTGGCGAACGCGGAGGCGGTGTTGGTGGCCGGGTCGTAGCGCCGGATCCAGCCGTTGCAGTAGTCGGCGAAGAACCAGGTTCCCTGATAGTCGGCTGGAAACTGCGGGCTGGCGGGATTGTAGAAGGCGCCGCCGGTGATGGCGCACCCGACCGTGTCGCCGGGGCCGTGGCCATACCAGTAGAGGGGGCCGCGGAAGCGCGGGTCGGTGGTGGGGCCTTCGGTGGTCGGCCAGCCGTAGTTGGAGCCGGCGATGCCGTCGTCGATCTCCTCCCAGGTGCTCTGGCCGACGTCGTTGATGAACATCCGGCCGGTGCCCGGCTGGAAGTTGAAGGTGAACGGGTTGCGCAGCCCGAGGGCCCAGATGGCCCGGTTGTTTCCCGTGGCGCTGCCGAAGAACGGGTTGTCGGAGGGGATCGAGCCGTCCTGGTTGATGCGCAGGATCTTGCCGAGGAGATTGCCGAGGGTCTGGGAGTTGGCGGAGTTGCCGTTCTCGCCGACCGCAATGTAGAGCTCGCGGTTCGGCCCGAAGTGCAGGGCGCCGCCGTTGTGGTAGTCGGCCTGCGACAGGTCGTCGAGGTCCAGGAGGACCGTCTCGCTGCCCGCCACCGCCGTGTCGCCGGAGGCGGTGAAGCGGCTCACCCGATTGTGGACCGTCGGGGTCGTCGCCGTGTAGTAGACGTAGACGTACAGGCTGTTGGCGAAGTCCGGGTCGAAGGTGACTCCGAGGAGACCGCGCTCCCCCGATGAGTCGACCGTGACGGTGAGGAAGGGCGCCGGCAGGAGGGCGCCGTTCTCGATCACCCGGAGCGTCCCCCCCTGCTCGGTCACGAACAGCCGGCCGTCCGGCGCGAAGGCCATGGAGGTGGGACTATCGAGGCCGCTGGCGACCTGGGTCTCGGTGAAGCCGGTAGGGAGGGTGGCCGCGGTGAGCGGCAGAACGCAGAGGAACAGGAGGGAGGAGACCAGCCGGGCAGCCGGCGAGCGTAGGAACATGCGGAGACTCTCCTCGCGAGCGGTGGCGAAGCCCCGCTGAGGGGGGCCTCACCTCGGTTCCAGTCAGCTCAAAAGAACACGGGGGGCGAATGCCGTTTCGAGCCCTCGCCCGACTTCAAAGTCTGTCTGAGGCCGGTCCCGTTTGCAAGCCGTCTCAGGGTCCGACCGGCTCGGCCTGGGTCACGAAGTACTCGGTTTCTCCGAAGCAGGCGGTGGGGACGCCCTTGTGCTGCTCGTAGTGCAGGCGCACGCGCTGGCCGAGGGTCTTGTTGAGCTGGGAGGCCACGGTGGCGTCCCGCACCGAGAAGTTGAAGATCTGTGGCATGGTGCCGGGCAGGTTCACCATCGCGAGCTCTCCTTCCCAGGTCTTGCAGACCCACCCCTTGCGGGAGAACTTCTGCACGTATCCCGCCCGCTCGCCGTCGGAGTAGTTGAGGTGGAGCGTGGCCCAGACGTAGAGCCAGGCCAGCAGGATGGCGACGATCGGGATCAGGAGCAGGACGAGGGTCGCCTTGACCCGCCTTCTGCGCGGCGGCGTCGCGGTGGGGACGGTTGCGGCCATGGCGGTCTCCTTGAAAAGGGGGCGGCGAGGCCGGCCCTCAGGGGGGGATCATTCCACGAAATGGGGAATCTGTCCCGGGGCTACAGCTCGAAGGGCTCACACCCTCGAACGTGCGCCGCCGCCGAATGACCTCCTCGAGATTGGGGATCTGCCGCGAAACCCTCGTGAGCTGATTCAGCCAGTCCTCTCACACCTTGGGACGGTTTTTCCTGAGGGCGCGGATATCCTCGGGAGTGGTGGGGATATCTCGTTCGAGATGGAGGAGGTCAGGCTTCTGATCCATCGTCATCCCACCACCGGCAGCCCGTGTTTCGGCGCCAGCCGCCCGGGGTCCAGGCCGGCCACCTCGCGGAGGGCCGCTTCGGTGTAGCGCTGGACCATGGTGCCGCGCCACTGGGTCTGGAAATCGGTGTTGTCCATCGGGGTGGCCACCTTGCGGGTGAGCTTGGCGGCGGCGGCGATCGTCTCCTCGTCGAGCTTCTTGCCGAGCAGGAAGTCGGCGCTCTCCTGGGCGGCGAGGGGACGGGAGGCGACGGCTCCGAGATAGATCCGCGCCTGCTCGACCGTGCCGTCCGCCGCCGTCCACACGGCGGCGGCGGCGGAGAGGACCGCAAAGTCGATCGAGCCGCGGCGGCGGAGCTTCCAGAAGGCGGAACGGCAGCGATCGGCGGTCGCGTCCGCGGGGAGAAAGAGGCCGGTCAGGATCTCGTCCGGCCGCTTGGCGAGGTACTGGATGCCGTCGTCCCGGTAGAGGTCGTCGATCGGGATCACCCGTTCCCCCTGCTTCGAGACCAGCTTCACCTTCGCTCCCAGGGCACAGGCCATGGGCGCGGAGTCGGTGGCGGTGTGCGCCCAGCAGCGCGGCGAGCTGGTGGCCACCCAGCAGATCTCCCCCTCCGCCTTCATGCAGTAGTCGATCGAGCGGCGCCACTCTTCGGTCTGGTTGTAGTAGGTGCAGCGCGTGTCCACGCAGAGGTTGCCGCCGATCGTCCCCATGTTGCGCAGCGGCGGGGAGGAGATCGACCGCACGGCCGCCGCGAAGGCGGGGTAGCGCTCGCGCACGGCGGCATGGGCCACCACGTCGTTCAGCAGCGTCGTGGCGCCGATGTGGACCTCGCCGTTGACGTCGATCCCCGCGAGGCCCGGGATGCCCATCAGGCTCACCACGGTCGAAGCCTGCTGGTGGCGGCGTTTCATGTTGGGCCAGAGGTCGGTGCCGCCGGCGACCAGGCGGACGAGCTCGCCCTCCGCGGCGCCCTCGCCGGCGAGGACCGCGGCGGCCTCGGCGAGCGTTCGGGCGTGGACGAAGTTGAATTGCGGCAACCGCAGCATGACGACTATTTGACCCCCTTCAAATCGGCCCCCTTGAGATCGGTGGTCAGCGCGGCCAGCTTCTTCTTCCGCAGCGCCTCCTCGCGGGTCGTCATCGTGCCCGAGGCCGAGCGCATGCCGGAGCGGAGCTTCTCGCGGTAGTCGTTGATGGCCGTGCCGTCTCCCCCCTGCTCGGGGGTGGGGACGTGGAGCTCCTCGCCGAAGTCCACCTCGGGGAAGCCCTTGGGGCCGAAGCGCGGCTCGAGCCCCTTGCGCTTCGCCTCCAGCGCCTTCAGCACCATGTGCGGATGGATCGGCACCTGGTCCACCCGCACGCCCACGGCATCGTGGATGGCGTTCGCCACCGCCGGCATCACCGGCAGCAGCGGACCCTGGCCCACCTCCTTGGCGCCGAACGGGCCCTGCGGGTCCGGGTCCTCGATCAGGTAGGTGGTCACCGGCGGCATGTCGTTGAAGGTCGGGCTCTTGTACTCCAGCACCGACGGGTGCTTGTGCACCAGCGCCGAGGAGAGGTGCTTCGGCAGCCGCCGGAAGACCTGTTCCTCCATCATCACCTCGCCGAGGCCCATGTAGACGCTCCCCTCGACCTGGCCCATCACCAGCACCGGGTTGAGCGAGCGGCCGACGTCATGGGCGATCCAGACGTGGAGGAGGTTCCACAGACCGGTCTCGGGATCGACCTCCACCTCGATCACCGACGCCGAGTAGGAGTAGGCGGGGGAGGGGCCGACGCCGGCGCCCCGGTAGCGGCCGGGCGAGCGCGGCGGGATGTAGCTGCCGGTGGTGGCGAGGGTGCCGAAGCGGGCCTCGGCGGCGATCACGGCGTCCTGGAAGGAGATCCCCTTCTCCGGGTCCTGGGCGTCGAACACCCGGCGCTCGGCGAAGACCACGCGCGAGGAGGGGATCTCGAGCTGCTCGGAGACCGCCCTGGCGATCAGCTCGCGGGCCCGCTCGGCGGCCTGGAGCGCGGCGTTGCCCACCATCAGGGTGACCCGGGACGAATAGCTGCCGAGATCGACCGGCGTCAGATCCGTGTCCGCCACGCAGAGCCGGATGTCCGCCAGCGCCACGCCCAGCACCTCGGCCACCACGGCGGCGAGGATCGAGTCCGATCCCTGGCCGATCTCGGACTCGCCGCAGAATACCGCGACGCCGCCCGAGCGGTCGAGCTTCAGCATCACGCCCGACTGCGGCATGTGGTTCCAGTAGATGGGCAGCCCCGCGCCGCAGAGATAGGAGCCGCAGGCGAGGCCCAGACCGCGGCCTTCGGGCAGCTTGCCCCAGCGCTCGCGGAAGCCGCTCCCCGCGACCACCGCCTCGATGCAGCGCTCGAGCCCCATCGAGCCGATCTTCAGCCAGTTGGCGGTGATCGAGTCCGGCTCGGCCAGCATGTTGAGCCGCAGGTCCGCCGGGTTGATCCCCAGCTTGATCGCGATCTTGTCCAGATGGACCTCGAAGCCGAAGCGCGGCTGCGGCGTGCCGTGGCCGCGCTTGGGTCCGCACGGCGGCTTGTTGGTGAAGCAGCGCACCCCCTGGAACTCGTAGGCCGGCATCTTGTAGGTCACCGTCTGGAGCGCGCCGGTGTAGTAGGTCGAGGCGACGCCGTAGCTGCCGTAGGCGCCGCCGTCGAGGGCGGTGCGCAGGCGCTGCGCGGTGATCTTTCCATCCTTCGTCACCCCGGTCCGCATCTGCATCAGCACGGGGTGGCGGCCGCGGTGGCAATAGAAGACCTCCTCGCGGTTGAGGGTGATCTTGGCCGGCCGGCCGAGCTTGAGCGCCATCTTCGCCACCACGATCTCGTGGTTGAAGGGATCGCTCTTGCCCCCGAAGCCGCCGCCGTTGGGAGTTGCGACGACGCGGACGCGCGAGGCCGGCAGATCGAGCACCTTGGCGAGGGCGCGGTGGACGTAGTGCGGCGTCTGCGAAGAGGAGTAGAGGGTCACCCGGTCGCCGTCCTCGGGCACCGCGACCGCCGCGTGCTGCTCCATGGGGAGATGGGTGTTGCCCTCGTAATAGAACGTGTCCTCGAAGATCTCGTCCGCCGCTGCGAAACCTTTTTCGACGTCGCCGAAGGTCATCGAGACGACCTTGTGGAGATTGCCGCGATCGCCGTAGTCGTGGATGCGCGGCTCGGGAGTGGCGAGCGCCTCCTCGATCGAGGAGATGGTGGCGAGCGGCTCGTACTCGACCTTCACCTTGAGCGCCGCCTCGCCGGCCGCGTCCTCGGTGACGGCGGCGACCGCCACCACGGGATCGCCCACGAAGCGGACCTTGTCCGGGCAGAGGGCGTGCTCGTCCTGGGAGACGGGGAGGATGCCGAACGGGATCGGAGTGTCCTTGCCGGTCAGGTAGCCCAGGAAGCCGGGGACCCGCTCCGCCTCCGTCACGTCGATCGATTTGATCAGCGCGTGCGGCACGGTCGAGCGGACGAGCCGGACGAAGCACATGCGGGGAAAGGAGAGATCGTCCGCGAACCTGGTGGCGCCGGTCACCTTGGCGCGGCCGTCCACGCGGCGGAACGGCTTACCGATGATGTTGGGCTCGCGTTGCGGCGCGTCCTCGGTGTCGGGCTTGCGGATCGGATCAGACATGGTGATTTCCTTGCGCGTCAAACGGGTCGCGGTCCAGGGCGGTTCGCCGGGTCCGTGGGGTCGCCGGAGCCGTAGAAGACCTCGCTCGGCGGAGTCCAATCCTCGCCGCGCATCCGGGCGGCGGCCCATTCGATCCCTTCGAGGATCTTGTGGTAGCCGGTGCAGCGGCAGAGGTTGCCGGCGAGCGCCTCGCTCATCTCCTCGCGGGTGGGCTGCGGGTTCGCGGCGAGCAGCGCCTTGGCGGCCAGCAGGATGCCCGGCGTGCAGTAGCCGCACTGGGCGGCGCCGAGGTCGGCGAAGGCGGCCTGGAGCGGATGGAGGTCGTTGCCGAGCTGCATGCCTTCCACGGTCTCGATCGCCTTGCCGCCCATCTCGGCGGCGAGCATCAGGCAGGAGAGCACGGGCCGGCCGTCCACCAGCACCGTGCAGGTGCCGCACTCGCCGAGCTCGCAGCCGTGCTTGGTGCCGGTCAGCGCGCACTCCTCGCGCAGCACCTCGAGCAGCGTGTGATGGGTGGGGAAGACCACGGGACGGTCCTCGCCGTTGATCCGCAGCTTCAGGGTGGTCAGGTCGT
>DASWRX010000135.1:0-27282 GCA_036402955.1 Thermoanaerobaculia bacterium | reverse complement strand
GCGGCGCCAGGCCTCGCGGAAGACCTCCGCCCACTCCTCGGCCGGCACCCGGTCCATCATCAGTCCGCCGGTGTCGATGGTCTTCTTCGAGTCCTTGCCGGCGGCCGTGGCGTCGTAGAGGTTGAACTGCCCTTCCTGGGCGGCCAGCACCTTGCCGCCGTCCTGGGAGAGGGCGTAGCCGCCCACCCCCTCGGCGATCGTGGCCACCTTGCGGTCCTTGAAGGTGAAGACCTGGAGCGCCGGCTTCGCGGGGGGCTCGCCGAAGGTGTTCGGGGGCTGCTTCACGAAGAGCAGGCGCCCTTCGGCGGCGCTCAGCGAGCCGTAGTCGTCGAACGGCACCGGCACGCGGGCCACCCGGGAGGCGAGGCCGTCGAAGTCGATCCGGGTGAAGGCGGGCTGCTCTTTCTTCCCGGCCTTCTTCCCGTGCTTGCCGTCGTCCTCGCCGCTCTTCTTCTTCTCCTCGGCGATCGTCACCGTGTCCTCTTCGGGGTGGAAGGGGTTGCCCACGTCCTTGCGCAGGGCGAGGGCGAAGATGCCGAAGTTGCGGTCCTCGGCGAAGTTGAGGTCAAAGGTGTCGAACTGCGGCAGGTAGGAGCGGGCGGACAGGTAGTAGAGGTACTCCCCCTTGGGATCCCAGGCGGGGCTGGCGGCGTGGAACTGCGGGTCGGTGATTTGCCGGAGCCTGCCGTCCTCCACGCTCCAGATCCACACCGAGCGGAAGCCGCTGGCGTTCGCCATGCTGAAGGCCAGATGGCCGCCGCAGGGGGACCAGGCGTAGTCGCGGATCTGGCCGCGGACGTCGTGGGCCACCTCGGCGAGCTGGCGGTCCGCCAGGGTGACCACCCAGAGGCGGCCGTCCTTGTCGGCGAAGGCGAGCCGCTTGCCGTCCGCCGCCCATTCCGGAGCGAAGCGCATGACCTTGCCGCCGGTGGTGAGCGGCTCGGGCTTGCCCACGCCCAGGGCGTCGACCAGGTAGACCTCCTCCTCGCCGCTGCGGTCGGAGATGAAGGCGACCTTGCGGCCGTCCGGCGACCAGCGGGCCCACTTGTCGTGCGCGCCCGAGGAGCGGGTGAGGTTGCGGGTGACCCCCTTCTCGACCGGCGCGTTGAAGACGTCGCCGCGGGCCACGAACAGCGCGCGCTCGCCCTTGGGAGAGAGGGCGGCGTCCTCGATCTGGTCTCCGGCCCCGATCTGGGACGGCCGGGTGTCGAGGCCGTCTCCGGGGACGTCGATCGCGAGGTGCCGCGACTGCCCCGTGCGGGTGTCGAGGACGTTGAGCTCGCCGTTCATCTCATAGGCGATCTGCCCGTCCGCGTCGGCGCTCGGCCAGCGGACGTCCCACTGGGTGCTCCGGGTGAGCTGGACCGTGTCGCCGCTCGCCAGGTCGTAGGAGTAGAGGTTGAGTGTGCCGGTGCGGTCCGAGTCGAAGTAGATCTTGTCGCCGATCCACATCGGATCGCGCTCCGTGCGCGGGGTGTCGGTGATCTTCTTCACCGCGTGGGTGGCGAGGTCGAAGGTCCAGAGGTCCTGGGCCCAGCCCCCCTGGTATCGCTTCCAGGTGCGGAAGTCGCGGGCGAAGGGGGTGTAGACGACCTGCCTGCCGTCCGGCGACAGATCGGCGCCGCCGCTCCAGGGCATGGGGAGCGGCTCGCCGAGCCCCCCTTCCACCGGCACGGTGTAGATGCGGCTCTGGCCGTGATCCCAGCCGTCGCGCAGGGTGCGGAAGAAGACGGACTTGCCGTCCGGCGTCCAGCCGTAGACCTGGTTGTCGTATCCCCACCGCGGCGGGAACGGCCCGCGGGCGGGGTAGAAGGTGAGCTGCCTGGGAACGCCGCCGGCCGCCGGGATGACGTAGACCTGCTCGTCGCCGTCGTACTGGCCGGTGAAGGCGATCCATTTGCCGTCCGGCGAGAACTTGGCGAACATCTCGAGCCCGGGGTGCGCGGTGAGGCGGGTCGCCGTCCCGCCGGTCGACGGGGCGGTCCAGAGGTCGCCGGCATAGGTGAAGACGACCTTGTCCCTGTGGATGTCCGGGAACCGGAGCAGCTTGGTCTGGGCGGCCGCCGCGCCGGAGGCGAGACCGGCCGCCGCGGCGAGGCAGAGAACGAATCGGATGGCGCGGATGGCGCGAATGGCTCGGATGGCTCGGATGGCTCGGATGGCGCGGTGCATGGAACCTCCCCTGGAGCGTCGAGAACGGCGGACGCTCCGGGGTTTACGGACGGGAGGGGGGTGGGGTTGCACGGGGGGAGCCGCCGCGGAGCGCGCCCGTTTGACACCCCGCCGTCTCTTCGGCTTCAATACCGGTCCACAGACCGGACCGGTTCTCTCAGAGGGGGAGCGGCAGTATGGCCTTAGAGGTTCTCAATCGGCGCTCCTTCGGCGAGACGATGCGGCGGGACGCCTGGTGGGCGCAGCCGCTGGTGGTCTTCCTGGGGCTGTCGACGTTCATCGTCTACTCCACCTGGGCGGCGTTCCAGGGGGCGCACTACCACTTCGGCAACTACCTGTCACCGTTCTACTCGCCCGAGGTGTTCGGCGATCCCGCGACGAGCTGGTTCGGCGGCAAGCCGGGCTGGTGGCCGGGGCTGATCCCGTGGTCGGCGGCCTTCTTCATCCTCTGGGCCCCCGGCGGCTTCCGCCTCACCTGCTACTACTACCGCGGCGCCTACTACAAGGCGTTCTGGGCCGATCCGCCGTCCTGCGCGGTGGGCGAGCCCCGCAAGACCTACCTCGGGGAGCGCTCCTTCCCGCTGATCCTGCAGAACGTCCACCGCTATTTCCTCTATCTCGCCCTGATCTTCCTGGTCTTCCTCGCCCACGACGTCTGGAAGGCCTTCTGGTTCACCGATCCCGCGACCGGCCGCGCCGCCTTCGGGCTCGGCGTCGGCACCCTGGTGCTGGCCGCCAACGTGGTCTGCCTGAGCGGCTACACCTTCGGCTGCCATTCGCTCCGCCACCTGGTGGGGGGAGCGCTGGACCGGCTCTCCGGGTCGCCGGCGCGGCGCGCCGCCTACAACTGCGTCGGCTGCTTCAACCGGCGCCACATGATGTGGGCCTGGATGAGCCTGTGCACGGTGGGGTTCTCCGATCTCTACGTCCGCCTCTGCTCGCTGGGGATCTGGACGGACTGGAGGATCTTCTAGGTGGCCGACTTCCCGCGGTTTCAATACGACGTGCTGGTGATCGGCGCCGGCGGCGCCGGCCTGCGCGCCGCCATCGAGGCCGCCGCCGCCGGGGCGAAGGTGGGGGTGCTCTCGAAGTCGCTGCTCGGCAAGGCCCACACGGTGATGGCCGAGGGCGGGGTGGCGGCGGCGATGGCCAACGTGGACGACCGGGACAACTGGAAGGTCCACTTCTCGGACACCATGCGGGGCGGCCAGTACCTCAACCATCCGCGGATGGCCGAGATCCACGCCAAGGAGGCTCCCGACCGGGTGCGCGAGCTGGAGGCCTGGGGCGCGCTGTTCGACCGCACGCCGGACGGCCGCATCCTGCAGCGCAACTTCGGCGGCCACCGCTACCCGCGCCTCGCCCACGTCGGCGACCGCACGGGTCTGGAGATGATCCGCACCCTCCAGGACCACAGCATCCATCTGGGGATCGACTTCCAGATGGAGTGCACGGTCAACACCCTGCTCAAGGACGGCGACCGGATCGCCGGCGCGTTCGGCTACGACCGCGAGCGGGGGCGGTGCCGGATCTGGGAGGCGGGAGCGGTGATCCTCGCCACCGGCGGCATCGGCCGCTCGTTCTCGATCACCAGCAACAGTTGGGAGTACACCGGCGACGGCCACGCCCTGGCCTACGAGGCCGGCGCCGAGCTGATCGACATGGAGTTCGTGCAGTTCCACCCCACCGGCATGGTCTGGCCGCCCAGCGTGCGCGGGCTGCTGGTGACCGAGGGGGTGCGCGGCGAGGGCGGCGTGCTGCGCAACCGCGAGGGGCGGCGCTTCATGTTCGACGACATCCCGCCGCTCTACAAGGAGCAGACCGCCGACAACGAGGAGGAGGGCTGGCGCTACTGCCAGGGGGACAAGAACGCCCGCCGCCCCCCGGAGCTGCTCACCCGCGATCACGTGGCCCGCTGCATCGTCCGCGAGATCAAGGCGGGCCGGGGCACCCCGCACGGCGGAGTCTATCTCGACATCTCCTGGATCAAGGAGAAGATCGCCAACGCGCCGGAGCACATCAAGAAGAAGCTCCCCAGCATGTACCACCAGTTCAAGCAACTGGCGGACATCGACATCACCAGGGAGCCGATGGAGATCGGGCCCACCACGCACTACATGATGGGCGGCGTGCGGGTCGATCCCGAGAGCCAGATGTCCACCACGGTGCCCGGCCTGTTCGCCGCCGGCGAGTGCGGCGCCGGGCTGCACGGCGCCAACCGGCTGGGCGGCAACTCGCTGTCGGACCTGCTGGTGTTCGGCAAGCGGGCCGGGGAGTATGCCGCGCGGTTCGCGCGCGAGCACCGCGAGGACCCCCGGGGCGGCGCCGGCCGGATCGACGACGGCCGGATCGAGGAGGCGGCGCGGCGGCTGCTCGCGCCGTTCGAGCGCCAGGGCGGGCCGGGCGGGGAAGGGCCCTACCAGATCCAGCACGAGCTGCAGGGGATGATGCAGGACCTGGTCGGCATCGTCCGCACCGCGGCGGAGATGGAGCGCGCGCTGGCGGGGATCGGCCGCCTCCGCGAGCGGGCGGCGAACGTCGGCGTCACCGGCAACCGCGAGTACAACCCCGGCTGGCACACGGCCCTCGACCTCCCCAACCTGCTCACCGTCTCCGAGGCCGTCACCCGGGCGGCCCTGGAGCGCAGGGAGAGCCGGGGCGCCCAGTTCCGCGACGACTACCCGGCGAAGGACGAGGCGTTCGGCAGGTTCAACATCGTGGTGCGCAAGGGGCCGGACGGGGAGATGGGGATCTCCCGCGAGCCGGTCGCCGCCGTCAGCCCGGAGCTCAAGTCAGTCATTGACGAGATGAAATGAGGAGATGAAGTGATGGCCGAAGGGGCGCAGGCGACCTTCAGGATCTGGCGCGGGGACAGCGGCGGCGGCGCCTTCACCGACTACTCGACCGGGGTGTCGGAGGGGATGGTGGTGCTCGACGCGGTGCACCAGATCCAGGCCGAGTCGGCGCCGGATCTCGCCGTGCGCTGGAACTGCAAGGCGGGCAAGTGCGGCTCCTGCTCGGCCGAGGTCAACGGCAAGCCGCGGCTGATGTGCATGACCCGCCTGAACGACCTGCCGCTGGCGGAGCCGGTCACCATCGAGCCGATGAAGGCCTTTCCGCCGCTCAAGGACCTGGTGACGGACGTCTCCTACAACTTCGCGGCCAAGCGGACGATCAAGGAGTTCAAGCCGCGCGCGCCCGACGCTCCGGACGGCACCTGGCGCATCGCGCAGGAGGACGTCGACCGGGTGCAGGAGTTCCGCAAGTGCATCGAGTGCTTCCTCTGCCAGGACGTCTGCCACGTGCTGCGCGAGCACCACCTGCACGACCGGTTCATCGGTCCCCGGCTGCTGGTCTACACGGCCGCCCTGGAGATGCACCCGCTCGACGTCGAGGACCGGCTGGGCGACCTCAAGGATTCCCAAGGCATCGGCTACTGCAACATCACCAAGTGCTGCACCAAGGTCTGCCCCGAGGGGATCACCATCACCGACAACGCCATCATTCCGCTCAAAGAGCGGGTGGTCGACGAGTTCTACGATCCGCTGAAGCGGCTGTTGCGCGTTTTCCGGAAATAGACAGGTCGAAGGAGGCCAGGCGATGTACGAGCTCAAGCCCCTGTCCCGCGAAGCCATCCCCGCGGCGCTGGAGAAAGCCCACCGGTACCGCCTGCTGAACGAGCCGCTGGAAGCCGAGAGCATCTGCCGGGACATCCTGGAGGCCGATCCCGGCAACCAGGAGGCGACGGTCACGCTGCTGCTGGCCCTGAGCGATCAGTTCGAGGAGCGCTCCACCCCCTGCCTCGAGCAGGCGCGGCAGGTGCTGGCCCAGATCCGCGACGAGTACAGCCGCACCTATCATGCCGGCATCGTCTGCGAGCGGCGGGCCAAGGCGCAGCTCAAGCGCGGCGGGACGCACGCCGGCCACGTCGCCCACGACTGGTTCCAGGAGGCGATGGCCCACTTCGAGAAGGCCGCCGGGATCCGTCCGGCCGGCAACGACGACGCCATCCTCCGCTGGAACACCTGCGCCCGGCTCCTGATGACGAACCCCCGCCTGGTGCCGGCGCCGGAAGAGACCTCGCGCTCCTGGCAGGAGTAGAATCTGCTCCGGGGTGGTGTACCATTGTTGTGGTACACTATCCGCCATGGCCCCCCTCCTCCGCATCGATTCCCGGGACGCCCGTCCGATCTGGCGGCAGATCGAGGAGGGGGTGCAGCATCTGGTGGCCCGCGGGGCGCTGCCGGCGGGGGCGCTGGTGCCTTCCGTGCGGGATCTCGCCCGCGATCTCCAGGTCAATCCGGCCACGGTCTCGAAGGCCTACCAGCGGCTGACGGACGCCGGCATCCTCGCCGTCCGCCGGGGGGAGGGGACGTTCGTGGCCGCGACGCCGCCGCCGGCCGAGGACACGCGCCGCAACGTCCGGCTGCGCGAGGAGGCGGTGCGCTACGCGAGCCTCGCCGTCACCCTGGGGGCCGATCGCGAGGAGGCGCTCGCGACGGTCGCGGACGCCTGGCGGAGCCTGGCGGACGGTTACCCGGAAGACGGCCGGGAATCAGAAGGAGAGTCTGGATGAATCCGATCGCGCTGGAGGGCCTCACCGTCCGTTACGGTCAGCGGCTCGCCCTGGACCAGGTCTCGCTCGCCGTGCCCGAGGGGGCGGTCTACGCCCTGCTCGGCCGCAACGGGGCGGGCAAGTCGTCGCTCGTCCGCTGTCTGCTGGGCGAGCAGAAGGCGACGTCGGGCCGGGCGCTGCTGCTCGGCCGCGATGCCTGGAAGGAGCGGGCGCGCGCCCTGGTGGAGGTCGGGGTGGTGCCGGAGGACCCGAACGCGCCGCCGGCGATGACGGCGCGGCAGCTCTCCCGCTTCTGCTCGCGGCTCTACCCGCAATGGGACGCCGCCGGGGTCGCGGCGCGGCTCGCGCGGTTCGGCATTCCCGGCGACACGCCCTTCGGCAAGCTCTCCAAGGGTCAGAAGGGGCAGGTCTCGATGGCCCTCGCCCTGGCGAGCTCGCCGCGCCTGCTGGTGCTCGACGATCCCACGCTGGGCCTCGACGCGGTGGCCCGCAAGGCCCTCTTCGAGGAGCTGATCGGCGACCTCGCCGACCGCGGCACGACGGTGTTCATCACCACCCACGACCTCGCCGGGGTGGAGCGGATCGCCGACCGGGTGGGCATCCTGCGGGAGGGCCGGCTGGTGCTCGACGAGGAGATGGAGACGCTCAAGCACCGCTTCCGCCGGGTCAGCTTCCCGCGCTCGCGGGAGGCGGCGGTGGCGCGGCTGGAGGCCCTGGCGCCGGTCGCCATGGCGTCCCGCGGCTGGGAGGTGGAGGCGGTGGTCTCCAACTACGACGAGGAGCGGCTGCCGGCCGCGGACGGGCCGGAGGTCACGGCGCTCACGCTGGAGGAGATCTTCATCGCGTTGACCGGCACGGTGGGCACGACTGGCACGGCGCAGGCCGTGGAGGAGGACCGATGAGAGGATTCGCCGCCGTTCTCGGGCGTGAGATCCACGAGCGCCGGCTGCTCGCCGTGGTGGCCCTGGCCCTCGGACTGATGCCGCTGACGCTGCCGCTGATGCCGGGGCTGCTGCCCGGCGGTTTCTCGATCCAGGATCTGCGCAGCGGGCTGGCGTTCGGGCTCGCGATGCTGCTGACCGGGCTGCTGGCGCTCTTCCTGGGCGGCTCGATCATCGCCGCCGACCTGGCGGAGCGGCGGCTCGGCTTCTACTTCGCCCGGCCGCTCTCCGGCGCGGCCATCTGGGCCGGCAAGACCGCCGCCGCCCTGCTGCTGGTCGCGGGCTCCGGGGTCATCGTCCTGCTGCCCTCCGTGCTGCTGGGGATCGACGCCAATCCCTTCGACGTCCAGGCGATGGGGAAGAGCTGGACGGACGTGGTCGCGATCTGGGGCCTCGCCCTCCTGGGCCTGCTGCTGGCCGCCCACGCGGCGAGCCTCATCGTGCGCTCGCGCTCGCCCTGGATCCTGCTCGACCTCGCGGCTCTCGGCGTGGTCGCCGGGCTGTGCTGGACCACCTGGCGGCGCCTGATCCTGGCGGGAGTGGGGGCGGCTCCCGTGTACTGGGGATGGCACTACTGGGCCGATCCCCGCCAGTGGATGACCGACGCGATCTTCCTGGTCGCCCTTCCGGCGCTGGCGCTGGCCGGCGCTCTCCAGGTCATCAAGGGGAGGACGGACCTGCGCCGCGGCCACCGGGTCCTCTCCCTGTCCCTGTGGGGGACGCTGCTGGCCGCCGCCGTTCTCCTCACCGGCTTCTCGATCTGGGGGATCTCCGGGGGCCCCAGCGACCTGCGGCGGATCTGGCAGGCCACCGGCGCTCCGCGGGGGTCCTGGGTGGCGGTCGTCGGGCCTTCGGCGCGGATGCCGGGCTACCAGCCGGGGTTCCTCTACGACCTCAGCTCCGGCCGTTTCTTCGGCGCCGGTTTCGGGGCGATCTCCAACGGGTTCGATCCGGAGGTCCGCTTCTCCGCCGACGGCCGGCGGGCCGTCTGGCTGGCCTATGAGGGGGCTCCCTATCGCTCGCCGGTCGTGGTGTTCCGGCTGGACCTCGACCGGCCCGGAGCCGCCCCGGTGCGCACGCAGATCTCCTACCAGGGGGACCCGCGCACCCTGGCCCTCTCCGCGGACGGCCGCCGGATCGCCGTGTTTCACGGCTATTCGACGCAGGAGCTCACCGTGGAGGAGGTCGACACCGGCCGCCTGCTGGCGGCGGTGCACCCCGACCTGGTGGATCCCCGGCTGATCTTCGCCGATCCCGATCACCTGCGGGTCTACAGCGGATCGTTCGGAGACGATCCGCAGCCGGCGGGGGAGAAGGCGCCGGACATCTTCGAGATCGACCTGACGTCGACCGCGCCGAAGCTCGAGCCGACCGGCCACCTGCCCCGGTTGCGGGGGTTCCCGGGCCTGGCGCTCTCCCCGGCCGGCGACCGCGCTCTCCTCAGGTCGCCCGACGGCCTGGGGCTCATCGACGCGAGGACGGGAGAGGTGCTGGCGCCGATCGGCGACCGCCGTTCCTCGGCGCTGTTCCTCGCCGACGGCCGGATCGCCGCGCTCGGCCGGATCGCGGGCGGCAGGGAGCTGCGGGTGCTCGCTCCGGACGGCCGCTCGGAGCTGCGGCGTTTCGCCTTCCCGGGCGCCCGCGACGTGGTGGTGGCGGACCAGCCCGCGCCCGGCCTCCTGCGGGTCGTGGTCTCGCTCGCGGGAGCCCCGAGCCAGGACTGGGAGGTCCGGCTCCTCGATCTCGCGTCCGGCGGCTCGCGGCCGCTCGGGACCCGCAAGCTCCTCCATCCGGTGGCGGTGTTGTTTGCCGGGCAGTCCGGCCTCTCCAGGGCGAGGTCGCCGCGGCTCTCCCTGGAGCAGGCGGGCGGGGTGGTCTGGTTCGACGTCCTGGCGTTCCAGGAGCGGGTCGTCCTCAAGAATTCCTGATCGTCAGAGGACGCGCCGCACCAGCCGCCGCACCCCTTCGGTGGCGCAGCCGTAGACCAGGTGGGCCCCCAGCGCCCGCGCGTGGACCGACGGCGGGCTCTCCCAAGCGGGGCCCGACAGCCCGAAAGCGGGCACCGCGACCTCGTCCGCCAGCAGCCAGACCGCCGTCCCGAACGGCGCTCCCGCTCCCCAGGTGACGGCGGGGACGAGCTCCGCCAGCAGCCCGTAGGCGGCGCCGGTCAGGGCGCCGAAGCCGTAGTGCATGGCCGGGCCGGCCTTCTTCTTCTCTTCCTCGCTGAGCTCGTGGTGGAAGAGCCCGCGGGAGAGGGCGGCGGCCGCCTTCACCGTCGCGTCGTCGCCTTTCTTCTCCTTCGAGCCCCCCTCCGCGCTCTCCTGCTGGCCCCGCTTCGCGGAGTGCTGCGGATGGCGCGTGTCGTCCTCCCGCTCCTTCAGCTTCTCCTCCAGCCTGCCGGAGAGCTCCTGGAACTGGGTCATCACGCAGGTGGCGGCAAGCCCGGCGACCAGTCCGGAGAAGAGGCCGGCGGCGGCTCCCTTCCAGGCATCGGCTCGTGAATCGTGCATCGCGTTCCCTCCCTTCCTGCCGAGGGATTGAGCAAGCGACGTGCCCACAGGGATTGTCCCTGTCGTGTAACGGTTCCGGCCGCCGGGCGTTTCAAGATCGAGACCCGGAGAGAGACCGGGAGGGTTGGGGAGGAACCAATCGCCGGCCGGCGGGGTCTAACGGGTGAGGAGATTGGATGATCGCGACCGTCTATCCGTAGACGAAGGGGGAAAGGAGGCCGCCATGCGGCATCGATCGATGGACAATCCGGTGCCCAGGAACCTGGGTCATGGCGCCTCGCGGAGGATGGCCGTCGACGTGATCCTCGAGCACCTCCACGCTCCCGAGACGGACGCCGACCTGCACCGGGTCTCGGAGCTGCTGGGCCGCCGGCAGCGGCTGCAGGACCAGCCGTGGCGTCGTCCCCACCGCCCCGGCGCCGAGGGCGCCTCGACCATGGAGCTCATCCGCCGGTTCGAGGCGCGCCAGAAGGCCCACTGAGCCCGGCGGCAGGGATGAGGTCGCAGGCCACGGCGCTCCTGTGTCAAGATCCCCCTCCATGCAGGCGCCCCCGTTCCCCGTCACCCATGAGCTCGCCGGCTGGGATCTCTTCTGGGTCCGCCTGGAGGCGATCCCGGGACGGGACGAGGCGCTCGCGGAGCTGCGGCGGAAGGCCGGCGAGCGGGTCCGCGCGGCGCGCGATCCGGAGAGCCTCGCCGCCGATCCCACGGTGGCCGCCCTGCGCGCGCTGTTCCGCGCCGCCGGCTGCGATCCCACCCGCTACCGCCCCTCCTCCGAGGCGCTGATCCGGCGCCTGCTCAAGGGGGACGAGCTGCCGGCCATCCACCCGCTGGTCGACCTCAACAACTGCCTCTCGGTGGCGCTCGCCGTGCCCTGCTGCGTGGTGGGGGAGGGGAGCTTCACCCCGCCGGTCGTGCTGCGGGCGGGGCGGGCCGGCGAGAGCTACGAATCGCTGCGGGGGCCCTTCAACCTCGAGGGCAAGCCGCTGCTGGCCGACGCCGAGGGGCCGTTCGGCACCCCGATCACCGACAGCCAGCGGGTGAAGGTCACCGGCGACACCCGCCGCGCCTGGATCGTCGCCTACCTGCCGGCCGGCGGGGTCGCTCCGGCGGCGGCGGCGCAGGCGCTCGAGGATCTCCTGGCCGAGGCCCCGGTCGCCAGGATGGAGGAGAGCGGGACGACATGACGACGATCACCCACCTGTTCACCGACCTCGGCGGCGTGCTGCTGACCAACGGCTGGGACCGCGGGCTGCGCAAGCTCGTCGCCTCCCAGTTCCAGATCGATCCGGACGCCATGGACGAGCGGCACCACCTGACCTACGACACCTACGAGGCGGGCAAGATCAGCCTCTCCGTCTATCTGCAGAGGGTCGTCTTCTGGGAGCCGCGGAGCTTCACCGAGGACCAGGTGGTGGACTTCATGCTGTCGCAGGCCCGCGCCTTCCCGGACATGATCGAGATGTACAAGCGGCTGAAGGCGAAGAACGATCTCAAGGTGGTCGTGGTGAGCAACGAGGGGCGGGAGCTGACGGCGGACCGCATCCAGCGCTTCAGGCTCAAGGAGTTCGTGGACATCTTCGTGGTCTCGAGCTTCGTCCACTTCCGCAAGCCGGACGAGGACATCTTCAGGATCGCCCTCGACGTGGCCCAGGCCGATCCCGCCGAGGTGGTCTACGTCGACGACCGGCAGATGTTCACCGAGGTGGCCGGCCGGTTGGGGATGCGGGAGATCTGGCACCGCGACCACGACCGGACGCGGGCCGCCTGCGAGGCCCTGGGACTGACGGTAGATTGACTCCCTAGAAGAAATCATCAGAGGAGACTCGCGTGGGGATACGGACGACCAACCCGACGGCTTTCGTGATCTTCGGCGGCGGCGGCGACCTGGCCTGGCGCAAGCTGGTGCCGGCCCTCTACAACCTGTGGCTGGACAAGTCGCTCCTGGAGCCGTTCAAGGTCATCGCGCTCGACATCAAGGAGGAGGACCCGGCGGTCTATCTCGAGCACGCGCGCGAGGGGGTGGACAAGTTCAGCCGGCGGGGGAAGGCCGAGGACCAGCCGTGGCAGGCGTTCGCCGGGCACTTCGAGTACCTGCGGGCCGACTTCGCCGACGCCGCGGCCTTCAGGCGGCTGGCCGACGAGCTCACCGCCTTCGACGTCCAGGCCGGCAAGCCGGCGACGCGCGTCTTCTACTTCGCGACCCCCCCCACCGTGATGCAGCTCGTCGCCAGGCAGCTCCACGACGCGGGGTGCCTCGCCGATCCCCAGCGGTCGCGCCTGGTCTTCGAGAAGCCCTTCGGCCACGATCTCGACAGCGCCCGCGAGCTCAACGGCTTCCTCGCCGGCCTGTTCGACGAATCGCAGATCTTCCGCATCGACCACTACCTGGGCAAGGAGCCGGTGCAGAACATCCTGGCCTTCCGTTTCGCCAACTCGGTCTACGAGCCGCTGTGGAACCGGCGCTACATCGACTCCGTGCAGATCACCGTGGCCGAGGAGGAGGGGGTCGGCACCCGCGGCGGCTACTACGACCATTCGGGAGCTCTGCGCGACATGGTGCAGAACCACCTCACCCAGGTGCTCTGCCTGATCGCCATGGAGCCGCCGGTCAGCTTCGACGCCGACGAGCTGCGCAACAAGAAGGTGGACGTGCTGCGCGCCGTCCGCCGGCTGAAGCCGGAGGACGTGCACCAGCTCGTGGAGCGCGGCCAGTATGGGCCGGGGCTGATCCACGGCGAGAAGGTGCCGGGCTACCGCGGCGAGACCGGCGTCGACCTCCACTCGACGACCGAGACCTTCGTGGCCCTCAAGCTGTTCGTGGACAACTGGCGCTGGCAGGACGTGCCGTTCTACCTGCGCACCGGCAAGCGGCTGCCGGTCCACGCCTCCGAGGTCTGCATCCAGTTCCGGCCGGTGCCGCACCAGTCCTTCCCGGCGTCGGCGATCGGCGAGATGGAGCCGAACCGGCTGGTGCTGTGCATCCAGCCGCAGGAGAGCATCGCCCTGCGCTTCCAGGCCAAGCGCCCGGGATCGAACATGCGCCTGGCCGCGGTCGAGACCTGCTTCAGCTACAAGTCGGCGTTCAAGATGCCGGAGCCCGAGGCCTACGAGACGCTGCTGCTCGACGTCGTGAACGGCGACGCCTCGCAGTTCATGCGCCGCGACCAGGTGGAGGAGGCATGGAAGATCGTCATGCCCATCCTGGAGTACTGGGAGGAGCAGGGGCACTCCGACCTGCCGATCTATCCCGCCGGCACCTGGGGACCCGAGGCCGCCCATTTCCTCACCGCCCGCGACAGCCGCGTGTGGGTGGAACCGCGATGCGCGGAGGGAGAGCCGGAGGAGGACCAGGAGTAGAGGGGGTAGGGGCGCAGCATGCCGCGCCCCTACAACTTCAAGGCGTGGTCTCCTTCCTGACGTCGGCCTTCTTCGGCGGCGCCTGCGGCAGCGGCTTGCGGGGGAGGAGCTCCGGACGCATCGCGGCATCATAGAGGAAGGCCGCCATGATCACCGAGGCCTGCATCATGTCGAGCGCCTGGACGTGGTCGTAGGTGTCCAGGTCCGAGTGATGGGTGTGCGAGAAGTAGTCCAACTGGTCCTGGAGGAACTGGAAGCCCGGGATGCCGACGCCGTCGAACTGCACGTGGTCGGTGCTGCCGGTGTCGCGCAGGGTCACGGTGTCGGCCCCGAGGTCGGCGAAGGGGGCGAGCCAGGCGGCGAAGATCGGCTTGACCGCCGCGTTCTCCTGGGTGTAGATGCCGCGGATCCGGCCGCTGCCGTTGTCGAGGTTGAAGTAGGCCGAGATCTTGGCGTGCTCGGGCTTGAGCTGGAGCGGCCAGGTCTCCTCGCGGAGGAACGCGGGGAGGTCCTCCTCGTCCTTCCGTTTGGGGCTCTCGGGATGGGCCGCGAAGTGCCGCCGCACGTAGGCGATGGAGCCGAAGTATCCCTGCTCCTCGCCGCTCCAGAGGGCGAAGCGGATGGTGCGCCGGGGCTTGACGCCCAGGGCCTTGAGGATGCGCGCCGCCTCCATCACCACGGCGCTGCCGGCGGCGTTGTCGGTCGCGCCGGTGCCGGCGTGCCAGGAATCGAGATGGGCGCCGGCCATCACCAGCTCGTCCCGCTTGTCGGTGCCGGGGATGTCGGCCAGGGTGTCGTAGGCCTGGGGGTCGTCGTCGGTGAAGCGGGCGGCGACCTCGATCTCCAGCTCCACCGGCTGGCCGTGGTCGAGCAGCCGCAGGAGCTCGTTGTAGTGCTCGGCGCTCATCACCAGCCCGGGGACGGTCGAGGTCTTGCCCGTCTCCCAGGAGCCGCCGCCGGCCACTCCCAGGACGCCGTTGTTGCGCGAGCTCGCCTCGACGGTGGCCAGCGCCTTCTCCTGGGCCACGAACTCCTGGAGCGCCTTGCGCATCTTGAAACGCTTGAGCCCCTCGGCGCGCCGGTCCCGCTCGCCGGCCCGGTATTCGAAGGTCGAGAGCCGGTCCAGGTCCTCGCGCGTGTAGCGCTCGGGCGGATTGAGATCGAAGGGGGCTCCCGCCTCCGGCGGCGGCGCCTTGGTGTCCGCGGGCGGCTTGAACTCCCGGGCGTCGTCGAGCAGGAGGATCTTGCCGGCGACCTTGCCGCGGTAGGCCTCGAGGTCCTGGGGCGTCGTGGCCTTGACCCGGAACACCGGGCCGCGGAGCGGGCCGTTCGTCCCCGGCGTCCAGGCTTTGGGCAGGGCGGAGAGGAAGGCCGTGCGGGGCGCCACCATGCGCACCTGGCAGGCGCTGAACGACCAGCCGCGGCCGAAGGGGTAGCCCTCCAGGTGGGCGTTGGCGAGGCCCCAGCTCTCGAATTGCCCGCGGGTCCACTCGTTCGCCGCCTTGAGCTGCGGCGAGCCGGTGAGCCGGGGGCCGATGACGTCGGTCAATTGATAGAGCGTCTCCATGACCTGCGAGTGGTGGAGACCCTCGTCGCGGATGCGGGTCATCATCGAGAGGTCCACCGGCTCCTCGGCCAGCAGGGGGAGGGAGGAAACGGCAAGAACGGCAACAGCGGCAGCGGCCAGCGTTCGCTTCATCGAGGCTCCTTCCGTCGCGCGACGGGAACGGAGCAGTCTAACCGATCCCCCCGGCTCCCGGTCCTGCTAGGATTCGTGGATTCCAACCGGTCTCGCGGACGAGGAGCGCCCATGAACCGAACTGTCCCGTGCCTGGCCGGCGTCGCGCTGGCCGCCCTGCTGACCCTTTCGCCGGCTTCCCCGCTCGCCGCGGAGGGTCCCCGCCCCCTGCGGGTGGACGACATCTTCGCGCTGAAGGCGGTCGGCGATCCCCAGCTCAGCCCGGACGGGCGCTGGGTGGCCTACGCCGTCCGCGCGCTCGATCCCAAGGCGGACTCCGCCGACACCGATCTCTACATGCTCCCCTTTGAGGGGGGCGCGCCCCTGCGGCTGACCTCCAGCCCGAAGCCGGAGACCCGTCCCCGCTTCAGCCCGGACGGCCGTTTCATCGCCTTCCTCTCGGGGCGCGAGGGCAAGAAGAGCCAGGTCTGGCTGCTCGACCGCCGCGGGGGCGAGGCCGTCAAGCTGACCGACTTCAAGGCCGACGTCTCCGACCTCGCCTGGTCGCCGGACGGCAAGCGCCTGGCCCTGGTGGTGGGGGACATCGATCCCGATGACGTGGACGACGCCAACGCCGGCGACAAGGCGGCCGGCGCCGGCGCTGAAGGGCCAGCGAAGACGCCGAAGCCGATCGTCATCCGCCGCCTGCAGTTCCTGCGCGACGGCGAGGGCTTCCTGCGCGAGCTCCGCCAGCACCTCTACGCCTTCGACGTCACCACCCGGACGGGCACGCAGATCACCTCCGGCCCGTTCGACGACGGCGAGCCGGCCTGGTCGCCTGACGGCAAGCGGATCGCCTTCACCAGCAACCGCACGCAGGATCCGGACGCCAACGACAACAGTGACATCTTCGTGGTGGAGGCCCGGGCGGGGCAGGCGCCGCGCGCGGTCACCACCGCCCCCACCGCCGACCGGGCGCCCGCCTTCAGCCCCGACGGCAAGTGGATCGCCTACGTCGCCGGCGGGGATCCCAAGGACATCTGGTACGCCACCAACCACCTCGCCGTGGTGCCCGTGGCGGGCGGCGAGCCCCGGGCGCTGACCCAGGCGCTCGACCGCAACGTCGAGAGCCCGCGCTTCTCGCCCGACGGCAAGTCCGTCTACTTCCTGCTGGAGGAGGGAGGAAACCAGCACCTCGCCCGCGTCCCCGTCTCCGGCGGCGCGGTCGAGCGGGTGGTGGACGGCGAGCGGACGCTCCAGGCCTATTCGATGAGCCCGCACGGCGAGATCGCGGTGCTCGAGAGCACGCCCCAGCGTCCGGCCGAGATCTCGATCGTGGCCGGCGGCTCCCTGCGGCGCCTGACCACGGTCAACGATGACTTCCTCAAGGGCATCCGCCTGGGGGAGGTGAAGCGCTTTCAGGCGACCAGCGCCGACGGCACCAGGATCGACGCCTTCCTGACCTTGCCGCCGGACGCGCGGCCCGGCGTGAGGCTGCCCACGATCCTGCGCATCCATGGTGGCCCCACGGCGCAGTACGACACCGGGTTCCAGACCGAATGGCAGATGCTGGCCGCCCACGGCTACGCGGTGGTGGCCGCGAACCCGCGGGGCTCTATGGGGTACGGCAGCGCCTTCAGCCGGGCGATCTGGGCCGACTGGGGCAACAAGGACTACCAGGACGTGATGGCCGCCGTCGACGGGGCGATCGCCATGGGGGTGGCCGATCCCGACCGGCTGGGGGTGGGCGGCTGGAGCTACGGCGGCATCCTCACCGATCACGTGCTCACCCGCACCGGCCGCTTCAAGGCCGCGACCTCGGGAGCGAGCGAGGTCAACTACCTGGCCAACTACGGCACCGACCATTACCAGCGGGAGTGGGAGGCCGAGCTGGGCCTGCCCTGGCAGCACCCCGAGCAGTGGACGCGGATCTCCCCCTTCTTCCAGGTCGAGAAGATCACCACCCCCACCCTCATCCTCGGCGGCGCGGAGGACGTCAACGTGCCGCTGCTCAACGCCGAGCAGTTCTACCAGGCCCTGCGGCGGCTCGGCCGCGACACCGAGCTGGTGATCTATCCCGGCCAGAACCACGGCATCGCCAAGCCGAGCTACCAGAAGGACCGCTACGAGCGCTACCTCGCCTGGTACGGCAAGTACCTGTTGGGCGAGACGGCGAAGGGGACGACGGCGGCGCCGTGAGACGGACCGGGTCCCCACCATGGGTAGGCCGCTGGTAGAATGAAGCCGGCTCAAGGAGATTCGCCATGCTGACGATCGAAACCGTTGCCGTCGTTACCGAAGAGGGGACCATCACCGCCAAGGTCCCTGGCTATCTTCCTCAGGGCGAGCATCGCGTGGTGATCGTGATGGACGAGTCTCCGCTGCGGGAGAGCTCTTCCCGGTTCCCTGACATGTCGGCTTTCCGCGAAACCCTGGGCGCTCCCCGCCACGCCGGAAACACCGTGGTGGAGATGCGCGAGGACGAGCGTTCTTGATCTATGTGGACACCTCGCTCCTTCTCCCGGTCTACGGCTGGCCTCCAGATCCACGGTGATCTTGCGTACTTTGGACGCTCTGCACCTCGTAGTGGCGGTGGAGCTGAAGGCTCCCGTGGCGACTTTCGATACGCGCCTTGCCGATGCCGCCCGCGGGTTTGGTATCGAGGTGCTCCCTTGATCGCTCCCAGCCGCTAGGCCGGCACCCCCTTCGGCGTCTGCACCGGCGCGCCGCTCTTCGGCTTGGCGCGCCGGCCGCCGGTGCCGCCCAGGAAGCGGCCGAAGACCTTGTCGAACAGCATGCCGGCGAGGAAGCCGAGCAGCAGCGCTCCGCACAGGCTGGAGGCGGGGACCTTCTGCAGCGCCTCGACCGACGGCAGGGCATCCCCCAGCAGCGACAGCAGCCCGAGCACCGACAGCAGCAGCACGAACAGCGCCGAGGCCACGCCGAGCACCAGGACGCGCGGCAGGCCCTTGGGCCAGACCCGCTCGCGCCGGTAGACCACCCGCGTCAGGCTGCCGAGGACGCCCCCGACCAGCGCGCTCGCGAGCAGCAGCCAGTCGAGGGCGAAGCGGACCGCCAGGGGGTCGGCGTCGCCCAGGTTCGCCGCCGAGGCCCGGATCGAGTACTGGCCCGGCCGGGTGAGCTCGATCGGGATCCGCGTCTCCCTCTCCCCCTTCGCCACGGTCGCCGAGTACGAGTGGACCCCGAGGGGGCCCTGGACGGCGACGTTCACTTTCACCGTCTGGTCGCCGTTGTTGGTCGCGGGCTGGCCGCCGTCGTCGAGCAGCCGCACGTAGAGATCGGTATTGACGGAGGTGAGGCCGCGGAAGAGCTCGGGAGTGCCGACGAAGACGAGCCGGGCCGGCTCGGCGTCGAGGAAGGAGATGGGGACCGGCTTGGACTGCCCGCCCGGGTACAGGGCGCGCACCATGGCGGTGTCGGCCCGGTGCGCGGAGATCTTGGCCGCCTCCGGCGACTGGATCTGGCCGTTGGGGATGCGCAGCACGGTCGGTGCGACCTGCAGGTCGTCACCGCCGTCGACCACCAGGCTGAGGCTGAGATCGCGGGGGCTCTGCCCCGGCTCGCTCCCCTCGAACCAGAAGGCCTGGATCTGGCTCGTCGCCCAGCCGTCATGTCCCCGGCGGAGCTTCGGCGGCTGCGCGATCAGCTCGACGTGGCCCTGGGAAGGTGGCGCTGCCGAGGGGATGGATTCCGGGGATGCCGGCACCGGCCGGGCCGCTTCGGCCGGCGGGGCTGGAGCTGGCGGCGGTGGCGGCGCTGGCCGGCCCGCCGCGGTCACGCGGTCCCGCTCGGCACTGGCAGGAAGCCGGCGGGCCAGGGTCGGAAACCGGAGGATCTTCGTCGTCGTGGCGGGATGGGCCGTCTGGATCGTCGGCGCTATGTCCGGCCGGGCGGCGGTCGTCACGGCGCTCCTGGCCGGCATCCGGCGCGGGCTGACGCACACCAGCGAGGCATAACCCGAGGCGAGCCCCGGGCTGCTCGCCTCGACCTGCCAGAGGCCGGGCTTCGGGGCACGGACCGTCACCTCGACCTTCGTGGCGCCCGCCGGGACCGTCACCCGCGCGACGACGCCGAGCTCATCGGCCCCGCGGATCACGATCGGGAGCGCCTTCGGGGTCGGGCTCGGCTGGCCCTTCTCCCCGAGCAGCGAGATCGTCAGCCGGGATTCCCGGCCCGGGCTCAGGGGAGAGGATGGGACCTGGATCCCGATCCGCTCGGGCGGCCCGGCCGCGCGCCCCACGGCGGGCATTCCGAGAAGAGCGGCCAGCAGAACGGTCGGCACGAACATCCACGGCTTCATGGCAGACCTCGCTTAGTTTTTGTAATCATTGTACCGGAATTCATCCCGCGACACGGGGGGTTTTGCAGGATACCGGAACCCCTTCATCCCGGTCTGTGACAGAGTTATCCCAGCCATGTACGACCAGTTCTACGGCTTCCGCGAGCCGCCGTTCAACATCACGCCCGATCCGCGGTTCCTGTTCTTCAGCGACCGGCACCGGGAGGCGTACAATCACATCCTGTTCGGCATCCGGGAGCGCAAGGGCTTCATCCAGATCACCGGCGAGGTCGGCGCCGGCAAGACGACCCTCTGCCGGGCTCTGCTGGAAGAGCTGGGACCCAACTACGTCACGGCGCTGATCCTCAACCCCTGCCTCAACCCCACGCAGCTCCTGCGATCGATCCTGACCGAGCTGGGGCTGACGCCCGGCAAGGCTGACCGCGCGGACTGCCTGGAGATGCTCAACCGCTTCCTCCTCGAGCAGCTCGCGGCGGGCAACGACGTGGTGTTGCTGATCGACGAGGCGCAGGACCTCGCCGCCGAGCTGCTCGAGCAGATCCGGCTGCTCTCGAACCTGGAGACGGACCAGCGCAAGCTCCTCCAGATCGTCCTGGTGGGCCAGCCCGAGCTGCGGGAGAAGCTCAACGACCGCAGCCTGCGCCAGCTCCGCCAGCGGATCACGGTCCGCTACCATCTGACACCTCTCTCGCGTCCGGAGATCGAGCGCTACATCCAGCACCGTCTCCAGGTGGTCGGCGCCAACGGCCGTCCCGCCTTTACTCCTTGGGCGATCCGCTCGATCTTTCGTTACTCGGGGGGCATCCCGCGGCTGGTCAACGCGGTGTGCGACAAGGCGCTCCTGGCGGGCTTCGTGGACGGCACGGACCTGCTGACCTGGAAGCAGGTGCGGCGGGCGATCCGCGAGCTGGAGGGAAAATTCACATGAGTCTGATCAGCGACGCGTTGAAGAAGGCCCGGCAGGAGGCGGCGCGGCAGGACGCCCTGCGTCCGGGGGTGCCCTACGCCCTGGGGAAGACCGAGTCTCCGGTCCGGCGCTCCCCCTGGATGTCGCTGCTGGCGGGCCTGGGAGCGGGTTGCCTGCTCGCGGGCGTGGTGTTCGCCCTGGCCTGGTTCGCCGGTTGGGGACCGTTCCACAAGCCGGCCGCGGAGACCCGGGTCGCGGCGGCTCCCGCCTTACCCTCGGCTCCGGCTCCCCTCGTCGTTCCGCAGCCGGTTGCGGCTCCTCCCATTCCCGTAAGCCCGCCGGCCGCGCCGCCCCAGGCGCGCCCGGAGACGCCGGCGACGTCCACGGCTCCGCCGCGGGAGCCTGTCCGGCGCGAGCCCGAGGCCCCCCGATCCATCCCCCAACTCCAGGAGCTCCCAGCCCGTCGTCCGGCTCAGGAGGCCGCCCCGCCTGCGGCGCCCGCCCCGGCTCCGCCGGCCGAGCCGGAGCGACCGGTAGCCGCTCCGGTCCAGACCGCGCCGGCTCCCGCCACGCCGTCCCCGACGGCAGGGGATTCCGGGAGCCTGGAAGACGGCAAGGTCTATGTCGGCGAGGTGCCCGTTCCCGGGGGAGGGAAAGTCAGGCTGAACGGGATCGCCTTCTCCCAGGACCAGCCTGTCGCGGTGCTCGATGGGCGGGTGATGGGCCCCGGCGAGAGCATCGGCGGCTTCACGATCGTGGCGATCGAGTCCGGCCGCGTGAAGCTCCAGGGGCACGGCGCGACGGTTTTCCTCTCGCCGAAGTAGCCTGCTCTATTCGGCTCAGCCGAGGATCTCGTCGACGGCAAAGAGCGTGTCGGGGAACGCCTCGGGCGAGATCGACTCGCCTCGCCGGTAGGCGCGGACGTCCTGATACTTCCCGCGGAAGGGCCGCCGGTAGGCGAAGATCGTGTCGGAGCTCAGAGCGACCAGCCAGGCCTCCGGGATACCCGCTTCGGCATAGAGGGGGATCTTGACGTTGCGGTCGTAGGCGAGAGTGGAATCCGCGACCTCGACCACCAGGAGAACGTCCGCGGGAGTTGGCGTGCTGGTCGAGTAGAAATCCTCCCGAAGGCGGAGCAGGCAGAGATCCGGCTGCGGCAGCGACTTCTGCGCGCCGAGGGAGATGGGATTCTGCACGTCCACCACGGCGTGGGAGCTGAGGCGTGAGCTGAACCCGCGGGTCAGCCGCCTCACCGAGCCCGCGTGAGGATTTCCGATCGGCGTCATCTCAACGATCTCCCCCCGGATGAGCTCCAGCCTCGCGTCCGGGGGAAAGGCGCCGTCTTCCCACGCCCGCTTGAACTCGTCGATGGTCAGGAACCCCTTCTGGATCGGCACTGCCATAAGCCACCTCAGCCGAGGATCTCGTCCACCGAGAAGCGCGCTTCCGGAAACGCCAGGGGAGAGATCGAGTCACCCCGCCGGTAGGCGCGCACGTCCTGATATCCATCGGCAGAGGGCCGGCGGTAGACGAAGATGGTGTCGGAGCTCAGATCGACCAGCCAGGCCTCGGGGATGCCGTTCGCGGCGTAGAGGGGGATCTTGGTGTTCCGGTCGTAGGCGAGGGTGGAGTCCGCGACCTCGACGACGAGGAGGGCGTCCCTGCCGCGAGGAGGGCGCTGCTTGAAATCCGCCCGGCGCCGAAACACGACGGCGTCGGGTTGCGGAATGGACGTCTGCCCTCGGAAGCGGAGCGGACCCTGCACGCTCGCGATCCCTTTCGGCTTGAGGTCGGCGAGAAGATCGCCGAGAAACATGACGCACAGGAAGTGACGATCCCCGATGGGCGTCATCTCAACGATCTCCCCGTGGATCAGCTCCAGCCGCGCTTCCGGCGGAAAGACTCCGTCGCCCCACAAGCGCTCGAACTCGTCGATCGTCAGCAACCGCTTCTGGACCGGCACCGCCATGGACCACCTCCACCTCCCATTCTACGCCGCTGGATGGGTAAAGATCCTATCCCAAGATTTCGTATCCAGGGAACTCGGTTGCGCCTTTCCATGCGCCTCGGCGCGACCGGCGCCATTCGGCTTGACAGTGCATGCTTCTCATGCAGTATCATGCGCATGAATTTGCAGACGGGACGCCCACCATGCCATCCGACCACGAGAACCGCGAAGCCCGCCAACGGGAGATCCTGGCGATCCTCGGCGCCCAGAAGGTGACGAGCCAGGGGGATCTCGTGGCGCGGCTGCGCGAGCGGGGGGTCCTCGCCACCCAGTCGAGCGTCAGCCGGGATCTGCGGGACCTCGGAGTGGGGTGGATCGGCGGCCGCTACGCGCTGCCCGCCGGTCGCGAGGACGGCGATGGGCGCGAGGAGCGCGATCCCGGGGTGGCCGAGATCTCCCATTTCCTGCGCGGCGCCAGGCCTGCGGGCCCCCATCTCACCGTCGTCTTCACCATGGCCGGCGCCGCGCAGGCCGTGGGCCTCGCCATGGACCGCGCCGACTGGCCCGAGCTGGTGGGGACGATGGCCGGCGACGACACGGTCTTCGTCGCCACCGCCTCCGCCGTCGACCAGAAGCGTTTTCTCCGCCGACTCGAAAGCTCCCTCAAGGAGGGATGAACATGCCCGATCCGATCGTGCTCGCCTTCTCCGGCGGGCTGGACACCTCTTTTACCGTTCCCTGGCTGACCGAGACCCTCGGCCGGCCGGTGGTCACCGTGACCGTGGACACGGGCGGGCTCGACGCGCGCGCCGCCGAGGACCTCGCCCGGCGTTCGCGCGCCCTCGGGGCGGCGGACCATCTGCTGGTGGACGCGCGAGAGGCCTTCTTCGAGCGCGTGCTGCGCTTCCTGATCCTGGGCAACGTGCGGCGCGGGCAGGTCTATCCGCTGTGCGTCGGGGCGGAGCGGGTCATCCAGGCGCAGGAGGTGGCGAAGGCCGCCGCGCGGCTCGGCTCCCGCACCATCGCCCACGGCTGCACCGCCGCCGGCAACGACCAGGTGCGCTTCGAGGTGGCCCTGCGCACGATCGATCCCGGTCTCGAGATCCTGGCGCCGGTGCGCGACGAGCCGCGTCCGCGGCCCGAGCAGGTGACCTATCTGGAAGCGCGGGGGCTGCCGGTGCCGCCGTTCGGCGCCGCCTACTCGATAAACCGCGGGCTCTGGGGGGTGACGATCGGCGGTAAGGAGACGCTCGACACGGTCTCCTCCATCCCCGAATCCGCCTGGGTGCTGACGAAGGACGCCTTCGACACGCCGCTGCCGCCGTCGCGCCACACGGTGGCCTTCGCGGGCGGGGTACCCTCGGCCTGGGACGGCGAGGCGCTGGCGCCGGTCGCGCTGATCGAGACGGTGGAGGCAGCGGCGCAGGGGTACGGCATCGGGCGCGGGGTCCACCTGGGCGAGACGATCCTCGGCATCAAGGGCCGGGTGGCCTTCGAGGCCCCGGCCGCCGAGGTGCTGCTCACCGCCCATCGGGAGCTGGAGAAGCTCGTCCTCACCGGCCGCCAGCTCCGGATGAAGGAGACGGTCTCTGCGGTCTACGGCGACCTGGTGCACGAGGGACAGCACCTCGATCCGGTCTGCCGCGACATCGAGGCGCTCCTCCTCTCCTCGCAGGGGCGGGTCGCGGGCGAGGTCCACATGCTCTTCCGGCCGGGGCAGGTCTTCGTCGAGGGGGTGGCGTCCCCCTTCTCGCTGCGGGCGGCCTCGCGCGGCGTCTACGGCGAGGCGGCCGGGGAGTGGTCCGCCGCGGACGCCCGCGGCTTCTCGCGGATCGTGGCGCTGCCGGGCGAGCTGTATGCCCGCATGGCGGGCGCGCCCGGGGACGGAGGCGGGACGTGAAGACGGTGCTGCTGGACAAGATCGCCTCCGTCACCCGCGCCTGCGGCCTCAAGCGGGAGGTGCGCGTCAGCGCCGAGATCCCCTGTGAGGAGGGGGTGGTGGTCGCGGTCCGGGTGCGCAACGACAAGAGCACCTACAGCCAGCTCGAGCTGCCCAGCGGCCGCATGGCCCAGGTAAAGCAGGGGGACGTGGTCGCCGGCGCCCTCGGCCACCGGCACGCCCTGTTCGGCTACTCGGGGCACCTGCCGGAGCGGCTGAGCCCCGGCGACACGGTGCACCTGCTGAACATGGGCGGGGTGATCGGGATCTGCGACTCGGTGAACCCGGACCTCGGCCCCCCGTTCGAGTGCGAGGTGCTGGGCGCGGTGCTCCACTTTCCCTATCTGGGGGAGCGGATCGGCATTGCGGCGCGGATCGGCGGCGAGCCTCTGGACGCGGCGGCCCCCCTCGACGCGGCCGGCGTGCCCGTGGTGGCCCTGGTCGGCTCGTGCATGAACTGCGGCAAGACCGCCGCCGCCTGCACCCTGGTGCGCCACCTGAGCCTTGGCGGCCTGACGGTGGACGGCCTCAAGGCGACCGGCGTTTCGCTGCGGCGCGACGTGCTCGCCATGGAGGACGCCGGGGCGCGGGCCACGGCCATCTTCACCGATCTCGGCGTGGTCTCAACCACGCCCGCCAACGCGCCGGCGGCGATGCGCACGCTGGTCACCCGCCTGGCGTCCGGCCGGCCGGACGCCATCGTGGCCGAGCTGGGCGACGGGCTGCTGGGGGCCTACGGCGTGGCGGCGATCCTGGAGGATCCCAGGATCCGCGCCGCGCTGACGGCGGTGGTGCTGGCGGCCAACGATCCGGTGGCGGCCTGGGGGGGCGTGCGGATGCTGCGCGAGCGGTTCGGCATCGAGCCGGCGGTGGTGACCGGGCCGGCGACCGACAACACGGCCGGGACACGGATCATCGAGGAGGCGGTGGGCGTGCCCGCGATCAACGCCCGCACGGACGGAGAGCGGCTCTCCGCGTTGGTGCGGGAGCGGCTGGGGATCGGGACGCCGGCGGCAGCGGTGGCGGGGATGGCGGGATGACCGCTCCGGTGCCCGCGGTGCCCGCGATCGTGCTCGGCGGCACGGGCTACGTCGCCGGGGAGCTGCTGCGGCTGCTCGCCGGCCATCCGCATCTCTGCCCGTCGGCCGTGCTCTCCGACAGCCAGGCCGGGGGCACGGTGGAGTCCGCCTTTCCCCACCTCGCGGGCTGCTTTCCCGGGCTCGCCTTCTCGGGCCGCGAGGACCTGGCGCGGCTCGTCGGCGAGCATCCCACCGTGGCGGTGCTCTGCGCCGCGCCCCACGGCGCCGCGGCGCCCCTGCTCGACGCGGCGCTGACCGCGGCCGACCGGGCGGGGACCGGGGTGAAGCTGGTGGACGTCTCGGCCGACTTCCGGTTCGCGGACGGCGATGCCTACGAGGCGGTCTACGGCCACCCGCACGGCGCCCCGGGCAGGCTCAGCCAGTTCCACTGCGCCGTGCCGGAGCATCTGGCGGCGACGCCGGAGGGGCACGTCGGCCATCCCGGCTGCTTCGTCACGGCGACGCTGCTGGCGGCCGTGCCGCTGCTGAAGCTGGGGCTGGTCGAGCCGCGCCTCTCCGTCGTCGCCGTCACCGGCAGCACCGGCGCGGGGCGGACGCCGACCGCCGCCACCCATCACCCGGCGCGGCGGAGCAACCTCTTCGCCTACAGCCCGCTCAGGCACCGGCACGAGCCGGAGATGCGGGCGCTGGCCGCCGAGGCCTCGGGCGTCGAGGCGGAGATCTTCTTCACGCCGCAGTCGGGACCGTTCGCCCGCGGCATCTACGCCACGCTCCAGGCGCGGCTGCTGCGGCCGATGGCGACGGAGGAGGTCCGACACGCCTTGGCCGGCTTCTACGCCGGCGCGCCGTTCGTCGACGTCCTGCCGGAGCCGCCGCGCCTGCAGGACGTGGTGGGGACGAACCGCGCCCGCCTGTCCGCGGCCGCCGCGGAAGATCACCTGGTGGTCTTCTCGGCGATCGACAACCTGGTGAAGGGCGCCGCCGGCGGCGCCATCCAATGGATGAACCGGCTGCTGGGGTTCCCGGAGACGGCGGGACTGACGGTCCCCGGGATCGGCTGGCTCTAGGGCTGTAGGAGCTGTCTGCAGGAGGAACCGCGATGACCGAGACCGCCGCCGAAACCGTTCTCCAGGCCGAGCTGGACGAGGCCCGCTGGCTGCTGCCCGTCTACGCCCACACGCCGGTCGAACCCGTGCGGGGCGAGGGGGCGATCGTCCACACCCGCGACGGCCGCTCGTTGATCGACTTCTACGGCGGCCACGCGGTGGCGCTGCTCGGCTACCGCCATCCGCGGCTGGTGGCGGCGCTCGGAGCCCAAGCCGAGGAGCTGTTCTTCCAGAGCAACTCCGTGCCGCTCGCCGTGCGCGCCCGGGCCGCCGAGCGGCTGGTGCGCTTCGGGCCGGCCGGGCTCACCCGCGCCTTCCTGGTCAACAGCGGCGCCGAGGCGAACGAGAACGCCCTGCGCCTCGCCTGCCGCCATTTTTCTTCCACTCAGAAAAGAACCCGGATCGTGGCGCTGGAGGGGGCCTTCCACGGCCGCACGGCGGCGGCGGCGGCGGTCAGCCACAAGTCGGAGCCCTGGTACGGCTTCCCGCGGACCCCGTTCGACGTCACCTTCGTCCCGCCGGGGGACCTGGACGCCCTGGAGGCGGCTCTGGGCGCCGACGTCGCCGCGCTGATCGTGGAGCCCATCCAGGGGCTGGCCGGGGCCGTGGACCTCGGCGCGGACTACCTCGCGGCGGCGCGCGAGCTCACCCGCGACGCCGGCGCCCTGCTCCTCTTCGACGAGGTGCAGTGCGGCATGGGGCGCACCGGCCACCCGTTCGCGGCGCAGGCCTACGGCGTCACGCCGGACGTGCTGACCACGGCCAAGGGGCTGGCCGGCGGCTT
>DASWRX010000134.1:0-24084 GCA_036402955.1 Thermoanaerobaculia bacterium | reverse complement strand
ACGGAGGGGAAGGTGATCTGGAAGAGCGACCGCTACACCTTCCGCGAGTCCTATCCGGTGAACGCCTCCTCGACCGCCTACTTCGACCTCGAGAACGCGACCATCGACAAGGCGTCGCAGGAGTTCGCGCGGACGCTGGTGACGGACCTGCTGGAGGGGTTCTAGGGGGAACGCGAAAAGGGCGGGGACAAGCCCCGCCCCTACGGAAACCCCTCTGAAGGATTCCCTGTCTACTGGCCGAGCGCGGCGACTTTCTGCGCCAGCCGGGACTTGTATCGCGACGCCGTGTTGGCGTGGATGACCTTCTTCTGGGCGGTCTTGTCGATGACGCTCAGGATCTCCGGCAGGATCTGCTGCGCCTGGGCGGCGTCGCCGCTGGCGACGGCGCCGCGCAGCTTCTTGATCGCGGTGCGCAGGTGGGACCGGTGCGCCCGGTTGCGCTCGCGCGCCTGGACGTTCTGACGGTTTCGCTTCTCAGCCGACTTGGTATTCGCCATATCCTTCTCTGCTCTCGCTCAGGTTCGGTTGTCCAGGGGGAAAGGAAGATCCCGTGAAAAATGAAGTCGCACCGGAGTGCGACGGGACTTTATAGCATCCGCTCCTACCGGGCGTCAACCCCGAGCTCGCGCAGCCGCTGCCGCGCGAGGTTGGCCTCGTCACTGGTGGGGTACTGCCGGATGACGTGCTGGAGCTGGACGACGCCCGGCGACCTCTCGTTCAGCTCCAGGTAGGAGTAGCCCTTCTTGAGCAGCGCGCTCGGCACCTTGTCCCCCTTGGGATAGCGGGTCAGCACGGTATCGAACTGCTCGATCGCCTGCCGGAAGCGGCGCTGCCGGTAGTAGGACTCGCCGATCCAGTAGGCGGCGTTGTCCGAGAGGTCGGTGTTGGGGAAGTTCGACAGGTACTCCAGGAACTCCCGCACCCCGAGGTCGAAGTTCCCCTTCAGGTAGTCGTTGTAGGCGGCGTCGTAGAGGCTCTTGGGATCGATCCCCGCCCCGCCGCCGCCGTTCGGCGGTGGGGGAGCCGCCGCGGGCGGGACGGCGCCGCTGTCGGGCTGGAGGGTTCCCGGCTGGCCCGGCTGGCCGCGGAACTCCTTGAGCTGCTGGTTGGTGGACGCGATCTGCTGCGAGAGCTGCGAGAGGCGGTAGTTGGTGTCCTCGAGCTTGGCCTGCAGGGCCTCGATCTGGCTGCCGAGGCCCTGGAGCTTGACCTGCATGTCAGCCTCGGTCTTGAGCAGCCCCTGCATCTGCTGGCCGACGTTCGAGCCGAGGTCCGCCACCTCCTGCTTGCTGGGGGCGAGCTGGGCCTGCTTCTGCATCTGCAGCATCTGGCGCTGGATGTCCGAGAGCTGCGACTGCAGGCCCTCGATGTCCTGCGAGGAGACGCACCCCGTGGCGGCGAGCGCCGCCGCGAGGCAGCCGGCGAGGGGGAGGGCGCGCAACAGCTTGTTCATATCGGTCCGCTCACGAGATCCGGTCGGTTTGGGAGGGTCAGCCGACGTTCGAGCGCCCGGTGATCACCAGGTGGGCGCGGCGGTTCTGCGACCAGCAGCTCTCCGTCTCCTCGGTGCAGACGGGGCGCTCCTTGCCATAGGAGATGGTGCGCAGGCGGCCGGCGTCGACCCCGAGCGAGACCACGTAGTCCTTGACCGCGTTGGCGCGGCGCTCGCCGAGGGCCAGGTTGTACTCGCTGGTGCCGCGCGAGTCGGCGTGCCCCTCGACGGTGACCGCGAAGCCGGCGTTGCTCTTCAGCAGGTCGGCGTTGCGCGCCAGCTTCTCGCGGGTGTCGTCGCTCAGCGTGCTCTCGTCGTAGTCGAAGTAGACGTCAGGGCTGAAACCGCGCCGCTTGAGCTCGTCGTTGACCACCGCCAGGTCGGCCGACTGCAGCAGGTCCTCCTTCTGGTCGGTGACCGCGGGCGTCGTGGGCTGCTGCACGTCCTGCGGCGGCGCCGGGGTGCTCGGCGGCGCCGGCACCGTCGTCGTCTCGACGTTGAGGTCCGCCGGCCGGGTGGCCGGCTTCTTCTTGGGGCACCCGTACAGGAACACCAGGAGCCCGGGCAGCAGCAGCCATATCATCCACTTTCGGTTCATGATCTCTCCTCGTTCAAAAGCGCTCGTGCGTACGACTCGGATTCACCTCGCGACCCACTGTATCAAACCGTTCACTTCTGCGGAACGTTTCGCGACCAGTCGGCGAGATCGTTGTTCCCTTCGGTGGTGAGCTGGCGGACGTTGCCCCCGTCGAGATCCATGACGAAGATCTGGTTCCGGCCGTCGCGCCGCGAGGTGAAGGCGATCTTGCGGCCGTCCGGCGAGAAGGTCGGCGACTGGCTCTCGCCGCCGCCGGAGGTCAGCACCCGCGTCTCCAGGGTCACCACGTTGGTCACCGCGATCTGGAACTGGCCGTCGCGCCGGCTGGTGTAGGCGATCAGGTCGCCGTCCGGGCTCCAGGCGGCGCCGTCGTTGTAGGTCCCCTCGAAGGTGAGCCGCCGCTGGTTGGCCCCCTCGGCGTCCATCAGGTAGATGTGGGGGTTGCCGGCGCGGCTGGAGGTGAAGGCGATCTCGCCCCCCTTGGGGCTCCAGGCCGGGTTGGTGTCGATGCCAGTCGAGTTGGTCAGCCGCCGCAGGCTGCCGCCGTCGAGGTCGGCGGTGAAGACCTCGACGTTGCCGTCGACCGAGCGGGCGAAGGCGATGTGGCGGCCGTCGGGAGCGAAGCTCGGGCTGATGTTGAGCGAGCCCGAGGTGATGATCGGCCGCTTGCGGCCGCTGGCCACGTCCGCCAGGTAGAGGGAGGGCGGGCCGTTGAAGAACGAGGTGTAGGCGATCGACTCGCCCGTCGGGCTCCACGCCGGGGACATCGAGGTCGAGTGGTGGCCGGTGATCTTGCGCTGGTTGGCGCCGTCGTAGTCCATGACGAAGATCTCCTTGGATCCTCCGGCGCGGTCGGAGGTGAAGGCGATCTCGGAGAGGGCGATCCCCGGCTTGCCGACCAGGAAACGGATCACCTCGTCGGCGAAGGTGTGGGCCATCCGGCGGCTCACCGTGTACGGGCCGCGGTAGCGCTTGGCGAGCACCGCCTGGCCGCTGCCGAGGTCGAGCACCCGCCCCTCGAGCACGATGCGGTCCCCCTCCGTCTTGACGTCGCCGAGCAGCAGCACCTCGTTGCCGGTGGAGCGGTAGGCCGCGAGGTCCTTCTGCACGTCGCCGGTCAGCGCCAGTCCCGACAGCGCGTCCGGACCCTGGATCTCGAAGTAGCCGGAGAGGTCGAGGTCCCGCCGTACCGTCTCCTCGATCTCCCGCCCCGCGCCGGCCGCCTCGCCGGTGAGCTGGCCGGGACCGCGGAAGGCGGGCATGGCGAGCTTGATCTTGCGCGGCTGCGTGCCGCGGTCGAGCGTGATCGTCACGCTCTTCGGCGACTGCCCGGGCTGCGCCGGCGGCGTGTTGGGAGGCGGCGGCTGCGGGGGCGCCTGCTGGGCGGCGACGACCAGCCCGAGCAGGAGCAGACAGGGGAGGACGGTCAGCGCGGCGTTTCTCGGTCTCATGGCACCTCGGGTCGGTTTTTTTGGATCAAATCAGGATCGGGTCGGTCATCAGCGGACGATCAGGTTGACTCCCAGGGAGTCCTGGCGGTACGCCCGCGGCAGGGGCGGAAAGGGGGACGCGTTCTGGACCGCGCGCAGCGCCGCGAGGTCGAACGAATTGTACCCCGAGGAGCGGGCCACCTGGAGGTCGGTGATGCTGCCGTCCCGCTGGATGCGGAAGGAGATGACCGCCTGCACCTCGTTGCCGAGCGGCGGGCGCACCCACTTCGAGTCGATGGACGAGAGGAGCTGGTCGATGTAGTAGCCGAACTTGAAGTCCGGGTTGTCCAGCCCGACGATCTGCGAGCCGAAGGCGGAGCTCCCCTGCGGATTGCCGGTGGGCGCGCCCCGCCGGCCGGCCTCGCCGTTGTCGTCTCCCTGCGCGGCGCCGGCCGGCGGCTTCGGGGGCGGCTTCCTGGCGGCCGGGGCGGCCGGTTTCGGGAGGTCGCTCGTCGCGGCCGGTTTCGGCTTCTCGGGCTTCTTCGCCGGCTTCTTGTCGGGCTTGTCGGGGAGCGCCGGCACGTCCTCCGGCGCCGGCCGCGGTGGCTCCGGTTTCGGCTCGGGAGCCGGGGGCTCGGGCTCCTCCGCGGCGGGCTTGGGCGCGGGCCTCTCGGGCTTCGGGCGGCTGGCCGGCCGCCGCACCCCCAGCGCCTGGGCGGGGATGATCTGCACCGGCACGAACGATATCGGCGGGGGAGGAGGCGTCAGGCGCGGCAGCAGCAGGGCGGCGGCGATGGCGAGCGCATGGAGGAGCGCGGCGGCGCCCAGGCTCGCCGCTTCCGGACGGCGGCTCTCGCGCCGCGAGCGCCGCTCGAGGATGCGGTCGACCGCCAGGCTCACGGCCGGCGCCGCCCTCCGCGGTCCGCGCGGTCCGTCACCATGCCGACGTGCACGATGCCCCCCTGGTGGAGGATGTCGAGCACCTCGATCACCTTGCCGTAGGGGACGTCGCGGTCCCCCTTGAGGAACACCGTGTCGTCCCCCCGCGAGGCGATCTGGGCCTTGAGGCGGGCGACCAGCTCGTCGGTCTCGATCGCCGACTCGCGCAGGTAGACCCGCCCGTTGCGGTCGATCGAGATCACCAGCGGGTCCTGCATTCGCAGGGGGAGGTTGGGGGCGTTCGCCTTGGGCAGGGCGACCTCGACCCCCTGGTGGAGCATGGGAGCGGCGATCATGAAGATGATCAGCAGCACCAGCATCACGTCCACGAGGGGAGTGACGTTGATGTCGGCCATCACCGGATCGTCGTCGCCGTTGCCCCCATTGCCCAGCCTGAACGCCATCATCTTCTTCCTAGGTGAAGTTCCGCTCCGCGAGATTCAGGAACTCGAGGACGAAGTCCTCCATCCGGATCCGCAGCCGCCGCGAGTACTGGGAGAAGTAGTTGTAGCTGATCAGGGCCGGGATGGCCGCGGCGAGACCGGCCGCGGTGTTGATCAGCGCCTCGGCGATGCCGGGCGCCACCGACACGATCGAAGTCGAGCCCTGGAGGCCGATGTCGCTGAAGGCCTGCATGATGCCCCAGACCGTGCCAAAAAGGCCGATGAATGGCGTCGCCGCGGCGGTCGTGGCCAGAAAGCCCAGCCAGCGCGTGACCCCTTGGAGCTCGACGTTGACGGCCCGCGTCAGCGTCCGTTCCAGGGCGGTGACCGACGTGATGCGGTAGGACCGCTTCTCGCCGGGCCGCTCCGGGTCCTGGGAGCTCTTGATCTGGCTGTCGATCTCGGCGTACCCGGACTGGAAGATCCCCACCAGCGGCGAGGCGCCCAGCTTGTTGGCTTGGGCGTTGACCTCGCTGAACCGCTGGCTGCGGTGGAAGACGTCGAGGAACCGGCCCGTCTGGCGGTCGGCGCGGGTGAACTGCACCAGCTTGCCGAGGATGATCGCCCAGGAGCCGATCGAGAACAGGGCCAGCACGGCGAGGATGAACTTCGCCATCGGCCCCGCCTGCAGAAAGAAGCGGAACAGGCCCGGCCCCGCCCCGGGGCCGCCGATCTGGAGCAACATCAAAGCGGTCGTGAGCATGCGCACCCTTTCACCCGTGGTACGCCTCGCAACGTACCATGGCACCGCGACATGAGCAAAGGATGTGCCGGACCGGGGGAGAGCGATATCTCAGGAGTGTCTTGGGACGGGCGGCTCTTCCAGCGCCGGGGGGAGGATCACCTTGTGACGGCGGAGGAAATCCTCGAGGCCGCGCGTCACCACCTCGAGGGCCTCGTCCACCGTGTCCACCCAGACGGCGAGGTCGAGGTCGGGCGGCGAGGCGAGCCCACGCTGCACGATGTCCCGCTCGATCCAGCTCCGCAGCCCGCGCCACATCGGGCCCACGAAGATCAGCGGCCGGTCGCTCATCATGCGCACCTGGAGGAGCTGCCAGACCATGGTCGCCTCCAGCGTGGTGCCGATGCCGCCGTCCATCACGATGTAGGCGTGGGAGAGGCGGATGAACTGGTGGAGGCGGGAGAAGAACATCGAGTGCTGGGCCACCTCGTCGATGAAGGGGTTGGGCTGCTCCTCCATGGGCAGCAGGATGGTGAGCCCGAAGGAGCGGGTCTTGTAGTGATAGGCGCCGGCCCGGGCCCCCTCGTTGGCGGCCCGCATCAGGCCGGGGCCGCCGCCGGTGACGATGTCGCACCCCATGTAGGAGAGCTGGCGGGCGAGCTCGCGCACCTGTCCGTAGGCCGCGTCCTCCGGCCGGATGCGGCTCGACCCGAAGATCGCCACCCGGAAGTAGCGCCGCTCGATCGGCGCCCTGCGGTCCAGCCAGTGGATCAGCCGGTAGAGGGAGAGGATGGCGCGGTCGAACCAGCGCAGGACGTACGTCCGCCGCTTGCGCCGCCAGCGTTGGCCGCGGGTCTCGCCCGTGACGGCGGGCTCGGGCGGGAAGAGACGGCGGGACGGCGGCATGGCCGGGAGATTGTAGACCGGCGGGAGGGCGGGGAGGGGGAACACGGACGAGCACGGACTTACACGGACCTGCAAGGACGAGGGGGCCCTCGGTCCGTGGAGGTCCGTGCCGGTCCGTGTAAGTCCGTGCCTGCTCCACCCGCTCCCTTCCACCCATGATAGTCTCCCCTGCGGCCCGCCACGGCACTCATACGGCTGTGGCGGGATCGTGTTCCTGCCGTACCCAACCCTGGAGAGAGCATGAGCGGTCGAGTTCTCATCACCGGCGCTTCGGGCGCCCTGGGGCGGAGCGTGGTGGCGCGCTTCCTGGAAGCGGGCGACTCCATCCTCGCCGCCGGCGCCACCGAGGCCGCCCTGGCGGAGCTGCGGCCGCTGGCCGGCGAGGACCGGCTGACGCTCCGGCGCGCGGACCTCGCCTCCACTCCCGACGTCGAGCGATTATTCGATGAAGAGGTCGACGACGAGGAGAGCGCCGCCGGCGTCCCCCGCGCGGTCGTCCACCTGGTCGGCGGCTTCCGCTGGTCGCGGTTCGCCGACCTCTCGGACGCCGACTGGAGCTTCCTCCTCAAGGTCAACCTCGACACCACCTTCCGCGTCTTCCGCGAGTGCGCCCGGCGGTTCGAGCGGGCGCGCGGCGGCGTGGTGGTCGCGGTCTCCTCGCCGGCGGCGCTGCTGGGGGAGGCCGGGGTGGGCGGCTACGCCGCCACCAAGGCGGGCGTGCTGCGCATGGTCGAGTCGCTGGCGCGCGAGATGGCGCCGTTCGGCGGCCGGGCCAACGCCGTGCTCCCGGGCACCATGGACACCCCCGCCAACCGGGCGTCGATGCCGGACGCCGACCCCGCGAAATGGGCCAGGACCGGCGACGTCGCGTCCGCCATCCACTTCCTCACGACACCGGCCGCGGTGGCCGTCAACGGCGCCGCGGTGAGGGTTCCGGGACCCACTCTATGAGCCATCTGGACTGCCACGTCTATTACGATTCAACGCGCCAGCCCGAGCCGCCGCCCGAGTGCGGGGGCCGGGTCGACCTGGCCGCCGCTCCCGAAGCCGCCGACCGCCTGGCGCGGCTGGGGCTCTCGCCCGCGGACGATCTGCCGGCCGTGCTGCTCACCGAGGCGGGCGGCAAGATCCGCATCGTGGGGGTGCGTCTCACGCCCGAGGAGACGGCCCGGCTGGCGACCGGCCAGGGCATCCACGCCGACAGCGTGGTCGTCTACAGCTCGTCCTGGTGCCCCGACTGCCGGCGCGCCAAGCGGGTGCTGGAGGAGGCCGAGGCCCCGTTCTCCGAGATCGACATCGACCAGGACCGCGGCGCCGAGGCCATGGTCCTGCAGCGGAGCGGCGGCCGGCGCGTGGTGCCCACCCTGCGGTTCGACGACCGCGTGTGGGCGTTCAACCCGGCCCCGCCGCTGCTGCGCCGCCTGCTCGACGGCGGCGCCGGCACGGCCTCGCCGGACCCTTAAGGAGGGAGATTGCCGCATGAAGATCGCCGTCTGCATCAAGCAGGTCCCCAACACCGAGGCGCGGCTGCGCGTCCGCCGCGACGGGCGGTGGGTGGAGGAGGAGGACCTGCCGTTCATCATCAACGAAAGCGACGAGTACGCCCTCGAGGAGGGGCTGCGCATCGCCGAGAAGACCGGCGGCGAGGTGGTCGTCTTCAGCCTCGGGCCGGAGCGGGTCAAGGAGGCACTGCGCAAGGCCCTGGCGGTCGGCGCGGCGCGCGCGGTCCATCTCTCCGATCCCGCCTTCGCCGGCGGCGACGCCCTGGCGACCGGCCGGGCGCTCGCGGCCGCCCTCGCCCGCGATGCTTTCGACCTCGTGCTCACCGGCTCGCAGTCGGACGACGTGGGCTACGGCGGCACCGGCTCGGTGGTCGCCGGCCACCTCGGCTGGCCGCACGTCTGGCTGGTGATGGGGGTCGAGATCGAGGACGGGAACGCGAGCGCGAAAGTGACCCGCGAGATGGAGAGCGGCGTCAACGAGGTCTCGCGCGTCCGCCTGCCCGCCGTGCTGGAGATCCAGGCGGGCATCAACCACCCGCGCTACGCCTCGCTCAAGGGGATCATGGCGGCCAAGAAGAAGGAGATCGCCACCGCCTCGCCGGCCGAGCTGGGGCTCGACCCCGCGCGGGTGGGGGAGGCGGGCTCGCGGCTGGAGATCGTCTCCGTCAGCTTCCCGGAGTCCGGCAAGGGCGCCCAGATGCTGGAGGGGGACGCCAAGGCGGCGGCCGCCAAGCTGGTGGAGAAACTGCAGAAGGAAGCGAGGGTGCTCTGATGGCGGATCGCGTCTGGGTCGTCCTGCAACACCGCGAGGGGCAGTTCCCCCGCATTTCCTGGGAAGCGGTCGCCGCGGCGCAGAAGCTGGCCGCCGGGCTGGGCGGCAAGGCCGAGGCCGTGCTGCTCGGCGCGGGTCTGGAAGCCGCCGCGGCCGAGGTGGCGAAATTCGATCTCGCCGCCGTCCACGTGGCCGACGCCGAGGCCCTGCGCGTCTACACGCCGGGCGTCACCATCGGCGCGCTCGGACCCGCGATCCAGGCCGCGGCTCCGGCGTTCGTGGTCTTCCCCCACACGTATCAGACGGTCGATTACATGGCCCGCCTGGCGCAGACGGTGGGCGCCGGGCTGCTGCCCGAGGTGACCGGTTTCGAGCCCGCCGACGGCGGCCTGGTCTGGACCCGTCCCGTGATGGGCGGCAAGCTGCAGTCCAGGGTGCGGGTCAAGGGGGAAGGGACGGTGCTCGTCTCCGTCCAGTCCGGCGCCTTCCAGGCCGACGGCGCGGCCCGTCTCGGCGAAGCGGGCGCGGCGGAGGTCGAGCCGCTGGCCCTCGATCTCTCTGGCGTGAAGCCGGACCGCGAGGTCCTCGGCTACGAGGAGGTGGGCGGCGACACGGTGGACCTCACCAAGGCGTCGATCATCGTCGCCGTGGGCCGCGGCATTGGCGGCGCGGACAAGATGGCTCCCGTGGAGAGCCTCGCCAAGGCGCTCGGGGCCGAGATCGGGGCCAGCCGCCCCGTCATCGATAACGGCTGGCTGCCGCGCGACCGCCAGATCGGCTCCTCGGGGCAGACGGTCGCTCCCAAGCTCTACGTCGCCGCCGGCATCTCCGGCGCCATCCAGCACCTGGTCGGCATGAAGGGCTCGGCGGTGATCGTGGCGATCAACAAAGACCCCGGCGCGCCGATCTTCACCGTCGCCGATTACGGCATCGTCGGCGACCTCCACGAGGTGCTGCCGGCGCTGACCGAGGCGGTGCTGGCGGCGAAGGGGTAGTCCCCTGGCCGCCAGGCCCTGGGTCGTCCTCAAGTTCGGCGGCACCAGCGTCTCGACGCCGGAGCGCTGGGCGACGATCGCCGGCCTCCTCCGCCGGCGGCTGGACGAGGAGCTGCGGCCCCTCGCCGTCTGCTCGGCCCTGTCGGGGATCTCCAACCAGCTCGAAGCGCTCCTCGCCGCCGCCGTGGAAGGGCGGCACGAGGAGCCGCTGGCGGCGATCGAGAGGCGGCACCTGGATCTGGCGGCCGGCCTGGGGCTCGACGGGGCGGCGCTGCTGCGAGAGGATTTCGAGGAGCTGTCGCGCCTCGCCCTCGCCGCGTCGCTGCTGCGCGAGGCCGGCCCGGCCCTCGAGGCGCGGGTGATGGCCTTCGGCGAGCTGCTGTCCACCCGGCTGGGCGCGGCCTGGCTGGAGGCCCAGGGGATCGCGGCCGCGTGGCACGACGCCCGGACGTCGCTGGTCGCCCGCGAGGATCCGCTCGCCCACGGCCCGCGCGCCTATCTCTCGGCCACCTGCGACTTCGAGCGCGACGAGGAGCTGACCGCCCGGCTCGGGGGGATCCCCGCGGCGGTGGTGGTCACGCAGGGGTTCATCGCCCGCAACCGCGAGGGGCAGACGGTGCTCCTCGGGCGCGGCGGCTCGGACACCTCCGCCGCCTATCTCGCCGCCCGGCTGGCGGCCGCCCGCTGCGAGATCTGGACCGACGTTCCCGGCCTGTTCACCGCCAACCCCTCGCTCCTTCCCTCGGCGCGGCTGCTGCGTTCCCTCGACTACGACGAGGCGCAGGAGATCGCGAGCATGGGGGCCAAGGTGCTCCACCCGCGGTCGATCCCGCCGCTGCGCCGGCACGGCATCCCGCTCCACGTCCTCTGCACCGACCGGCCGGACGCGCCGGGGACCCTGATCTCGGCCGTGGGAGCGGCGGAAGGGCCGCAGGTCAAGGCGATCTCCTCGCGCGACGGCATCTCGCTGATCTCCATGGAGACGGTGGGCATGTGGCAGGAGGTCGGCTTCCTGGCGCGGGTCTTCGCCGTCTTCGCCGGGCACGGGATCTCGATCGATTCGGTCTCCACCTCGGAGACCAACGTCACGGTCTCCCTGGACCCCGGCGCCAACCTGCTCGACCGGTCGGTGCTCGAGCCGCTGCTGCGGGACCTCGCCCCCTTCTGCGAGCCGCGGGTAATCGCGCCGACGGCGTCGCTGTCGCTGGTCGGGCGGGGCATCCGCGCCATCCTCCACGAGCTGGGGCCGGTGCTGGAGGCGTTCGAGGAGCTCAAGGTCCACCTGGTGACGCAGTCGGCGAGCGATCTCAACCTCACCTTCCTGGTCGACGAGGAGGCGAGCGAGCGGCTGATCCGCCAGCTCCACGGGCTGTTGTTCGGCCTGAAGGGGGAGAGCGCCGTGTTCGGCCCCACCTGGAGCGAGCTGTTCGGCGCGCCGGGAGAGGAGGCGCCGGTCCACGCCGGCGACTGGTGGCGCGTCCGCCGCGGCGAGCTGCTGGAGACCGCGCGCGCCGCCGGGCCGGTCTACGTCTACGACGCGGGGACGCTGCGCGCGTCCGCCGAGTCGGTGCGCGGGCTCGACGCCGTGGACCGCCTCTTCTACTCGGTCAAGGCGAACTGCCATCCGGGCGTGCTGCGGGTTTTCCACCAGGCTGGGCTGGGATTCGAGTGCGTGTCGGCGGCGGAGCTGGACCACGTGCTCGCCCTCTTTCCGGGTCTCGAGCGCGAGCGGCTCCTCTTCACCCCCAACTTCGCGCCGCGCGAGGAGTACGGCCACGGCTTCGAGGTGGGAGCGCGGGTGACGGTGGACAACCTCCATCCCCTGCGCGAGTGGCCGCAGGTGTTCCACGGGCGGGAGATCTTCCTGCGGCTCGATCCGGGACGGGGGAGGGGGCATCACGCCCACGTCCGCACGGCCGGAGCGCAGTCGAAGTTCGGCCTGGCGCCGGAGCAGATGGAGGAGATGCGCGCGCTGCTCGACGCCTGCGGCGCCCGCGTCGTGGGGCTCCACGCCCACGCCGGCAGCGGCATCCGCACGCCGGAGGCGTGGAGCGAGGTCGCCCTGTTCCTGGGGGACGCGGCCGAGCGCTTCCCCGGCGTCCGGATCCTCGATCTCGGCGGCGGCCTGGGAGTGCCGGAGCGGCCGGGGCAGAGCCCGCTCGACCTCGCGGCGCTGGGCGACCAGCTCCGGCGCTTCAAGGCGGCCAATCCCCGCTTCGAGCTGTGGCTGGAGCCGGGGCGCTTCCTGGTGGCCACGGCCGGGGCGCTGCTGGCGCGCGTCACTCAGATCAAGCGCAAGGGGGAGGTGACCTACGTGGGGCTGGAGACCGGCATGAACTCGTTGATCCGGCCGCCGCTCTACGGCGCCTATCATCCGATCTTCAACCTGTCGCGCCTCGACGAGCCGTCCACCTGGATCGCCCACGTGGTGGGGCCGATCTGCGAGACCGGCGACATCCTCGGCCGCTCCCGCCGCCTGCCGCCGACCGCCGAGGGGGACGTGGTCCTGATCGCCAACGCCGGCGCCTACGGGCGGGTGATGAGCTCGCGCTACAACCTTCGCGAGCCGGCGGGGGAGACGCTGCTCGCCTGAAACCCGCCTTGCCCCCTTCTCGTAGTCCCCTCCGAGGAGGCGCCCCCTCCCGCCATCGAGGACGGCCTCGCGCTGACCTGACTTTCGCCGGGCGGACGGCCGAAGGCGACGCGAAAACGCGATAGGATAGCCGGCGAGATTCGATCCAGATCTCGCCGGTTTCCGTTGGGAAGAGCCCATGCGTTTCCTCGTCGCCTGCCCCGAGTGCCACCGCCAGTTCGACGCCACGGAGCGTCCGGTGGGCGCCGTCTTCCAGTGCTCCTGCGGCGCCGCCGTCACCGTGCCGCGGCCGCAGGCCCACGACGCGGCCGTGGTGCGCTGCTCCTCGTGCGGCGCCCCGCGGGAAGGGACGGAACCGGCCTGCTGCTTCTGCGGCGCGGAGTTCACCCTCCACGACCGGGATCTCGACACGATCTGCCCCGGCTGCATGGCCCGGGTGAGCGGCCGGGCGCGCTTCTGCCACCATTGCGGCACCCCGGTCCTCGGCGGCCAGGCGGCGGCGGGAGAGAGCGGCTACCGGTGCCCCGCCTGCGAGGGGGGGCGTCCCCTGGTCAGCCGCCGGCTGGGCCGGGCCAACGTGGCCTTCTTCGACTGCTCTGTCTGCGGCGGGCTGTGGATCGAGAAGGAGATCTTCGAGGTGATCGCCGACCGCGCCCGGTCGGGCCAGCTCCCGGAAGGCTTCAGCGGCGGCGGCGCCCCAACCGAGGGGGAGTCCCATGCCCCCGAGACGCGGCTCCGCTACCGCCCGTGCGTGATCTGCGGCGCGCTGATGAACCGCCGCAACTACGGGCGCAAGAGCGGGGTCATCGTGGACGTCTGCGCCCGGCACGGCCTCTGGTTCGACCTCGACGAGCTCGACCGCCTGCTGCGCTGGATTCATGAAGGGGGCGAGGCGCGGGCCGAGAAGCTCTACCGGGAGCAGGAGCGGATCGAGGCGCGGCAGACCGCGCTGGGGGAGAGTTTCCAGCCGTGGAGTCAGCCCGAATCGGAGAGCCTGCCGCTCGCCCGCGGCGGCCGCTCGGGCTCCCTGGTCGGCGAGGTCGTCCAGGGCCTCGTGGACGGCGTGCTCCACTGGTTCTCCGAGTAGCTTCTTCGAGACCTCCGACCGACCTTTCCCGCAATGAAAGCCCCCACCCTCGACGAGCTCGTGCTGCTGCCCGAGCCGCTGGCCCTGCATCGCCACTTCGACGCCAGGAACTATCGCGTCTTCCGCTGGCTCTCGCTGCTGGCGACTGCCCTCAGCCTGGCCGGCATCGGCTTCTCGGCCGATACCCATGACGCCGCCGGCATCGTCGTCTACGCGCTCAACGCCCTGCTCGGCGTGGTGCTCTTCGTGCTGCGCGACCGCGACGTCTTCGCCCGCAACTTCCGCCAGGTGCTGCTGGTCGATCTCTTCGTCCAGATCCTGGTGCTCAAGTTCATGACGGCCCACATGCAGGGCGGCGAGTACCTGCCGTTCATCCTCGTCGGCTTCCTGCTGCTGGCCTTCCGGCTGCGGGTCTCCGAGCACCTCATGCTGTTCCTCGCGTTCTGGGCGACGGCGGTCTTCCCGCTGACCTGGGTGGGATTGCGGCGGACCATGGTCCCGGCGGACCAGGACGTGATCGTCGCGGTCTCGGTGATGAGCGTGATCTTTCTGGCGACCGCCCTGGGGGTCACGCAGCTCGAGCGCAAGCGGTTCCTCACCGTCTGGCGCCGTGAGCACTCGCGCCACCGCGAGCGCCTGCGGATGCGCGAGGAGATCGACTACGCGCGCAAGATCCAGCTCAGCATGCTCCCGCAGGGAGCGCCCCAGCTCGACTGGCTGGACCTCGCCGCGGCCTCGCTCCCGGCGACCGAGGTGGGGGGCGACTACTACGAGTATTTCAAGCTCGACGACTCGCGGCTCGCGCTGGTGATCGGCGACGTGGCCGGGCACGGCCTGGCGAGCGGGTTGCTGCTCTCCGGGGTGCGGAGCTGCCTCTACCTGCTGGAGGAGGATCTCGCCTCGCCCCTCCGCGTTTTCGACCGCCTGAACCACATGGTCCGCCGGACGACGGACAAGCGGACCTACATCACCCTCCTCTGCGCCGTGCTCGACCGGGACGCGAGGGCCCTGACGCTGGTGACCGCCGGGCATCCGCCCATGCTCCACTACGATCCGCGCACCCGCCGCTTCGACGAGGTGGGGAACGGGGCGCCGCCCCTCGGCACCTCCCTCCAGGCGCGCTACGAGCTGGTGCGGCGCTCCCTCGCGCCGGGCGATCTCCTGGTCTTCTACACCGACGGCTTGGTGGAGGCCCGCAACGAGCACGGTCAGGACTACGGCGACGAACGCCTCCAGAAAGCGATCGCCCGCGCCGCCGACAGCCGCACCGCCCGCGAGATCCGCGACGCCGTCCTCGGCGACCTCTCGAATTTCAAGGGCGACCAGGAGCAGTCGGACGACATGACGCTGGTGGTGGTGCGGCTGCGGTAGTCTCCTGGATCTTTATCCAGTTGACTGTAAAACCTAAACAAACATGCTGTTATCTCCGTATAAGGATCAGGGTATCTGCGGAGGATGCCCGATTCAGAAGGAGGTCCCGATGAAGTCACTGTACCGGCTGGTCTTCGTATTGGCGGTCGCCGCCCTGGCAGGAGCCGGAATGGCGTCGACTCCAACGCCGGCTTTGGCGACCACCTGTCCCGTCGCTTCCTGCGCCAACGTGATCAGCGCCTGCAACCAGCTCGGCGGAGTGCAGGGCGCCCATCAGGTGGGCACCTGCACGGCGGCGGACGGCACCACCCACCAGGTCTGGTTCTTCAATTGCCCTGGAGTTCCTTTCAGCGGCACCTGCACGCGGTAGCGGCAGGCTCCCCTTCGGGAGAGAGGCGCCCGGGATCCCCGGGCGCCTCTTTGCGTCTCCTTGCCTTTTCCAAAGCGTCGTCGATCCCTGGCGGGTGTTATCGTACGGTCTCCTCACGGCTTAGGAGGTTGGATGAACGTTCGCCCGGTTACGATCCTGTTCTCTGGTCTGCTCGCGCTCGGTACCCCCGGAGCCTTCGCCACCCAGGAGCCGGTCCCCGCCGCTCCGGTCGCTCCTCCCGCCCCGGCCACGGGCGCTTGGGCTCCCGACCGGCCGGAGCCGGGGAGTGTCGAGAAGATCAAGGAGTACACGACCGCTCCCGAGTTCCTCCCCGAGTCGGTCGCCTACGTTCCCGACTCGGACACGGTGCCGTCGCCCACCAAGGCGCTGGGTCACCTCGCCGGAGCGCCGGACGAGCTGTCGCGGGTCAAGGACGTCCACGACTACTTCCGCCGCCTGGCCCAGGCCACCGACCGCGTCCAGGTGCGCGTCATCGGCACCAGCGAGGAGGGGCGCGAGATCCTGCTCGCCCTGGTCTCCGATCCGGAGAATCTGGCGGCGCTCGATCATTACAAGGACATCACCGCGCGGCTGGCCGATCCCCGCCGCACCCCGCGTGACGAAGCCCGCCGGCTGGCCGCCGAAGGCAAGGTCTTCTACTGGTTCACCGGCGGCCTCCACTCGACCGAGACCGGCAGCCCCGAGATGCTGATGGAGCTCGCCTACCGGCTGGCCGTCTCGGACAAACCCGAGATCCGCGAGATCCGCAGGAACGCCATCGTCATGATCACTCCGGTCACCGAGCCGGACGGCCGCGACCGCCAGGTGGATTGGTACTACCGCAACCTGCGCGGCCGCAAGGGGACCTACGACGACATCCGGGACATCCTGTCGCCGCCGTACTGGGGGCACTACGTGCTCCACGACAATAACCGCGACGGCATGCAGGTCACCCAGGCGCTCACCCGCGCCGTCCACGAGACCTTCTACGAGTTCCACCCGCAGGTGATGCACGACCTCCACGAGTCGCTGCCGCTGCTCTACATCATGACCGGCTATGGGCCCTACAACCGGGCGATCGATCCGGTGACGATCGACGAGTGGACCCAGCTCGGCTATCACGAGGCCGGCGCCCTCTCGGCCCAGGGACTGCCGGGGATCTTCACCTGGGCGTTCTGGGACGGCTGGTGGCCCGGCTATCTCAACTCGGTGGCGAACATGCACCACTCGGTGGGCCGCTTCTACGAGACCTTCGGCAACGGCGTGCCGGGGACCTTCGAGCGCGACCTCTCGAAAGCCCGCTTCGCGGGCCGGCCGGTGACCGACGTCCAGTGGTACCGCCCGACGCCGCCGGCCAAGAAGCTCCGCTGGTCGCTGCGCGACAACACCAACTACATGGAGGCCGGAGTCCTCTCGGCGCTCCAGTACGCGGCCGTTCACCGCGAGGAGCTGCTCACGGACTTCTGGAGCAAGGGGGACCGCGCGCTCGCCAAGGCGAAGAGCGGCGGCCCTTACGCCTGGGCCTTCCCGGCCGACCAGCGCGATCCGGCCCGGCTGGCCTATCTGGTCAACCAGCTCCGCCAGCACCGCATCGAGGTCCACCGCCTGACGGCGGAGACGAAAGCCGGCGCCCGCGCCTGGCCGGCGGGGACCTACGTGGTGCGCATGGACCAGCCCTACGGTCCCTTCGCCAACAATCTCCTGGAGGAGCAGAAGTTCCCAGCGGACGAGCCGAACCCGCCCTACGACGACGTCGCCTGGACCTGGCCGCTGCTCTATGGCGTCAAGGCCGAGCCGGTCGGCGACCGCAAGATCCTCAACGCCGCCATGGAGCCGGTGGCGGCCGACGTGACGCCCGCCGGCAGGATCGACGGGGCCGGCGAGGTCTTCCTGTTGCGGGACACCGGCCAGACGGCCCTGCTCGAGGCCCGGGTGATCCTCGGGACCTCGCAGGTGGACGCGGCGGAGGTGGCCTTCACCTCCGGAGGCGTCGGCTATCCGCCGGGAAGCTGGATCGTCCAGGCGCCGCGCGAGGCGGTGGAGGACGTCGCGCGGCGCACCGGGCTCTCGTTCGTGGCCGTCGCCGCGGCTCCGGACGTGCGGCGCCACCTCGTCGACCTGCCGCGCCTGGCCGTGCTCCACAACTGGCTCGACACCCAGGACGCCGGCTGGGTGCGTTACACCCTCGACCGGGCGAAGGTCCCCTACGCGCTGATCAACGACGACGATCTCAAGCGCGGCAATCTCGCCGAGCGCTTCGACGTCGTGCTCTATCCCACGACCCCCGGCGACCTCTCCGATCTCGTGCACGGCATCGATCCCAAGTACGGTCCGCTCGCCTACACTCGGACGCCGGAGTTCCCGAGCCAGGGCATTCCCGACGCCTCGGAGGACATCACCGGCGGCATGGGCTTCGAGGGGCTGCTCAACCTCGACCGGTTCGTCCGTGGCGGTGGCGTGCTGATCGCCCTGGGTGGCGCCGGGACGCTGCCGGTCGAGGGGGGCATCGTGCGCGGCGTCGGCAGCGTGCAGGTGGGCGTCAACACGCCGGGCTCGGAGCTGCGCGTCAAGGTGGTGCGGCCGGAGCACCCGCTCGTCTACGGCTACGAGGAGCTGAGCCAGGTCTTCCGCGGCAACGGCCCGCTGTTCGACGTGGCGAAGTCCGACCGCTCGCGGGTCGTGCTGCAGTTCGGCACCAAGAAGCCCGAGGGGGAGGAGGACGAGACGGACAAGAAGAAGACCGCCGCCACGGGCTCCGGCATCGAGGTGGAGGAGATCGACGCTCCGGCCGCCGCGGCGCCGCCGGCGAAGGCGCCCGAGAAGAAGAAGGACGACGGCCGCTTCGTGCTCTCGGGGCTGGCGCGCGGCCAGGACGCCCTCGACGGCAAGCCGGCGATCCTCGACGTCCCGGCGGGCAAGGGGCGGGTGATCCTGTTCGCCTTCGATCCGCTCCACCGGTATCTCAACCTGGCGGATTTCCGCTTCGTCTACAACGCCCTGCTGAACTGGAACGATCTGCCGAAGTGAGCGATCCCGCGGAGTCGGTCGACCCGGCGACGCCCCAGAAACCGCTGGGAAGCCCGCCGCGCGCCCCCCGCTCGCGGGCGGGGGCGGCGAGCGTCTTCGCCGGCATCCTGCTCAGCCGGATGGCGGGGTTCATCCGCGAGGGCGCCTTCGCGCGCTACTTCGGCGTCGGCCCCCACCAGGACGCGCTGACCGCCGCCATGCGCGTCCCCAATGTGCTGCAGAACCTGCTGGGCGAGGGGGCGCTGTCGGCGTCGTTCATCCCCATCTACAGCGGCCTGCTGGAGGAGGGGAGGGACGAGGAGGCGGGGAGGTTCGCCGGCGCCATCTTCGGCCTGATGATGGCCGCGGCGTCGGCCTTCGCCCTGCTCGGCATCCTGCTCGCCAAGCCGATCGTCGTGCTGCTGGCGCCGGGCTTCCTGCGCGACGGCGCGGCGGTCGCGGCGGGAACGATGACGGTGGACCGCTTCGCTCTGTCGGTGACCGGCGTCCGCATCCTGTTCCCGATGACGGGCGTCCTGGTGCTGTCGGTGTGGGCGCTGGCCATTCTGAACAGCAACCGGCGGTTCTTCCTGCCCTACTTCGCGCCGGTGCTGTGGAACTCGGCGATGATCGCCGCGCTGGTGATCGCCGGCTCCCGGCTCCCCGGCACCCGCGGCGCCGCCGAGCAGGTCCAGCTCTTCAAGGCGGCCTGCTGGGGTGGCCTCGCGGGCGGCCTGCTGCAGTTCCTCGTCCAGCTTCCCAAGGTGATGGGCATCCTGCGCGGCTTCCACCCGTCGCTCTCGCTGAGCGTGCCGGGCGTGCGGGAGGCGCTGGCGGCGTGGTGGCCGGCGGTGGCCGGCCGCGGGGTGGTGCAGATCGCCGGCTACATCGACCTCTTCCTCGCCACCACGCTCGCCACCGGCGCCACCTCGGCGGACCGTTTCGCGCAGATGTTCTACCTGCTGCCGATCAGCCTGTTCGGCATCTCCGTGGCGGCCTCGGAGCTGCCCGAGATGTCGCGCCTGCGGGGCAAGGGGGAGGCCCTGCTCGCCCGCGTCCGCCGCGCGCTGAGCTACGTCGCCTTCCTCAACATCCCCACCGTGATCGGCTACCTCGCCTTCGGCCTGCTGGTGGTCGGCCTCTACCGGCGGGGGAACTTCGGCGTATCGGCCAACTGGCTGGTCTACCTGGTGCTCTGCGGCTACTCGACGGGCATCCTCGCCACCACCACCTCGCGCCTGCTCCAGAACACCTTCTATGCCCTGGGGGATACCCGCGCGCCGGCCCGCATCGCGGCGATGCGGGTGGGCACCTCGGCGCTGGTGGCCGTGCCGCTGATGCTCCTGCTGGACCGGGTGCGGCTCGACGCGCTGGTGGGACCGCTGCCCGGGCCGGTGCTCTACCTCGGCTCCACCGGGCTCGCCCTCGCCTCCGGCTTCGGCGCCTGGATGGAGCTGATCCAGCTCCGGCGGGCGCTGCGGCGCAGGCTGCCCGAGTTCGAGCTGCCCTGGCGCGCCGATGCCCGCATGGTGTTGCTGGCGCTCGCGGCGACGCTGCCCGGAGCGCTGGCCTGGTGGCTGCTGCCGCCGTCGCTCCGGCCCTTCCTCAAATCCATCCTGGTCCTGGGGACCTACGGCGCGTTCTACCTGCTCTTCGCGAAGCTGGCCCGCCTCGAAGAGGTGGAGTCGCTGCTGGCGGGCGTGCGGCGGCGGCTGGGGCGCTGACCATGGGGGAAGACCCGCACCGCGGCCACCCTGGCGGTCTGCCTGCTCGCCGGCGGCGAGCTGACGCTGAGCTCGTGGAGCGCCAATCCCATCTTTCATCCGCCGCTCGCCGTTACCCTGTTCCCTTCCTCGTCTGGGGGGCTCTGCGGTTCGGTCCCCGGGGAGCGGCGAGCTCCACGTTCCTGGCGGTCGGGATCGCCTTCTGGGCCACCACCCGCGGCCTGGCCCCCTTCGCCCTCGGCACGGTGGAGGAGCGGCTCATGTACCTCTACAGCTACACGGCCGTGTCGGTGGTGACCTCGATGCTCCTCGCCGCCATCTTCGCCGAGCGCGCGCGGCTGCTCGCCGCCGAGCGGGAGAGCGAGCTCGATCTCCTCATCAGCGACCTCGGGCTGCCCGACGGCACCGGCCTCGACGTGATCCGCCGGCTCTCCACTTCCCGCCGCCTCCCGGGAATCGCCCTTTCGGGATACGGTATGGAGGACGACGTCCGCAGGAGCCACGCGGCGGGCTTCGATCGCCACCTGACCAAGCCGGTCAGTCTGCAGACTCTGGAGGCGGTCATCCCGCAGGTCGTGCGGCAGGAGATTCCGAACGGTGGCTGACCTTCATCCGGGGAGAGTCGACGGGCGGCCCTCCTGGGTCCGCTATGGCGCCGCCGGCGGATTCGTCCTGGCGGCCTTCGCGGTCAAGCTCCTCTGCGCGCGGCAGCTCGGCCCGGGATCGCCCGTGCTCCTGCTGCCGTTCGCGACCGTGCTGGCGGCGTGGTTCGGCGGCCTCGGCCCCGGGCTGCTGGCGACCGCGCTCTCGGTCGCCTTCGCCAAGGAATTCTTCCTGGATCCGGCGGACTCCCCCCGGGACCAGGCGATCCAGGTCGCCATCACGGCGCTGCAGGGGGTGGTGATCAGCCTGATGGCGCACCTCCTGGGCCGGGCCCGCCAGGAGGCCGGCGAGGCCCGCAGCCATGCGGAAGCGGCGGACCGCCAGCGGCTCGGCGCCCTCGAGAACATCGGCGACGCCTATCTCTCGGTCGACCGTGACTGGCGCTTCATCTACGCGAACCGGAACTTTTTCGAGCGCTACGGCCGCGGTCCCGCTCCGGCCATCTACGGGCGCTCCCTCTGGGAGATCTATCCGGAGCTGCTCGGGACGGAGATGGAGGAGAGTTTGCGCCAGGCCATGGAGCAGGGGGCTCCCGCTGCTTTCGAGCTGCGGAGCTATCTCAGCGACCGCTGGTTCCGGGTCGTCGCCGAGCCGAACGAGGACGGGGGGCTGTCCGTCTCGGCGACCGACCTCACCGGGCTCAAGCGGACGGAAGAGGGACTGCGGGCGGCCAAGGAGGATGCCGAGAAGGCGCGGACCGAGGCCGAGGCGGCGAACCGGATGAAGGACCAGTTCCTCGCCACCCTGTCGCACGAGCTGCGCACGCCGATCAACGCGATCACCGGCTGGACGCAGATCCTGCGCTCCGGCCAGCTCGACGGCGCGGGGACGGCCCGCGCGCTGGACGTGATCGAGCGCAACGCCAAGATCCAGGCCCAGCTCATCGGCGACCTGCTCGACATCTCCCGCATCATCTCCGGCAAGCTGCGGCTCGAGACGCGGCCCGCCTACCCGGCGGAGATCGTGGAGGCCGCGCTGGCGGCCGTGCTGCCCGCGGCCGAGACGAAGGGAGTCCGCATCGAGCGTTCCCTCGATCCCGGCGCGGGACCGGTGCTCGCCGATCCGGACCGCCTGCAGCAGGTGATGGCCAACCTGCTGAGCAACGCGATCAAGTTCACTCCGCGCGACGGTTGGGTGAAGGTCCGCCTGGAGAGCGTCGACGGCGAGGCCCGGATCCAGGTGGAGGACAGCGGCGAGGGGATCGAGCCCGAGCTCCTCCCCCAGGTCTTCGACTCCTTCTGGCAGGCGGACGCCTCCACCACCCGCCGCCAGGGAGGGCTGGGACTCGGTCTGGCGATCGTGAGCCAGCTCGTCGAGCGGCACGGCGGCCGCGTCTCGGCCTCGAGCCCCGGCCGGGGACAGGGGGCCGTGTTCACCGTCTTCCTTCCCATCCTGGAGCCGCGGCAGGCGGCGAAGGAGCCGGAGGCGGCGGGAGCGCCGGCCGTCCGCCTCGCGCCCGGAAGCAGCTCCCTGCCGCTCGCCGGCGTGCGCGTGCTGGCGGTGGAGGACGACGAGGCGACCCTCGACGCACTGACCGAGCTGCTCTCGCTCCAAGGGGCGGACGTGTCCCCGGCGGCCTCGGTGGACAAGGCGCTGAAGACCCTCGAAGGCTTCACTCCCGATGTCCTGGTGAGCGACATCGGGATGCCGGAGCGCGACGGCTACGAGCTGATGCGCGAGATCCGCGCCCTCGGTCACCGGGCCGAGGATCTCCCGGCGGTGGCGGTCACCGCCTTCGCCAGCCCCGAGGACCGCCAGCGGGCCCTGGCCGCCGGCTTCCAGGTCCATCTCGCCAAGCCGGTCGATCCCAGGGAGCTGGCCCACGTCATCGCCTCGCTGGCGGGCCGCGGCGAGGGTGCGTCGTAATTCCATCGCAATCACCGAGAAAGGGGACAATCCATGCAAACCGTCGCCGCTGTCGCGGTAGGGCTGGTGGCCGTCCTGCACCTCTATTTCCTGACGCTGGAGATGTTCTTCTGGAAGAAGCCGCTCGGCCGCAAGGCGTTCGGCCTGACCCCCGAGTTCGCCGAGTCCACGGCGGCGCTGGCCGCGAATCAGGGCCTCTACAACGGCTTCCTGGCGGCGGGCCTGCTCTGGGGGCTCAGCCTGGGCCCGGCCGGCATTTCCATCAAGGTGTTCTTCCTGCTCTGCGTGATCGTCGCCGGCGTCTTCGGGGGCTTCACCGCCAGCCGGAAGATCCTCTGGGTCCAGGCCCTCCCCGGCGCGATCGCCCTGGCGCTGGTGCTGCTCGCGCGCTCCTGACGGAGAGGGTCGAGCGGTACAATCCCGGCCCATGGAGCTGAGCCTCACCCACCTCGGAGCCGATCTGACGTCGCGCATCGAGCGGATCGCCGCCGTCTCGCGTGAGCACGCCGTGCCCACCTATCTGGTGGGTGGCTTCGTGCGCGACCTGCTGCTGGAGCGGGAGAACCGGGACCTGGACGTGGTCGTGGAGGGGGACGGGATCCTGCTCGCCACGCGGCTGGCCGAAGCCTTCGGCGGGCAGGTGCGCACTCACCCCGCCTTCCTGACCGCGGTGGTCGTCGACCCCGAAGGCTTCCACGTCGACGTCGCCACCTCGCGCAGCGAGATCTACCGCGCGCCCGCCGCGCTGCCCGAGGTGCAGCCCTCGGAGTTGCGGCAGGACCTCTTCCGGCGCGATTTCACGATCAACACCCTGGCCGTCCGCCTGGGTCCGGAGCCCGGCCTCGAGCTGATCGATCTCTTCGGCGGCGGGCGCGATCTGCGCGAGAAAACATTGCGGGTGCTGCACGACCGCTCGTTTCTCGACGATCCCACGCGCATCCTGCGCGCCGTGCGCCTGGAGCTGAGGCTCGGCTTCCGGATCTCCCCCGAGACCCTGGACCTCGCCGGGGCGGCGCTGGCCGAGGGAGTCTTCGACCGCCTCTCCGGCTCCCGCCTGCGCGACGAGTTGGCGAAGCTGTTCGCCGATCCGGCGCTGGCCCTGCTAGGGATCGACCGGCTCGCCGAGCTGGGCGTCCTGCGGGCGATCGATCCACTCCTGGAGCTGGACGACGCCGTGCGGGAACGGCTCCGCCAGGCGTGGGCCGCCGATCCTCCATATCCTCCGACATACCCTCCGATCCAGCCCTGGCGCCTGTTCCTCATGGCCCTCGCGTCCCGCTTCGGGCAAGAGGACCTGGAGCGCCTGGCCGGCCGCCTGCTGCTGGCGGGCGAGGACCGGCTGCTGCTGACCGGCTTTCCTTCCCGCCTGGAAGCGGCCCGCGGCGCGCTCCAGGGAGAGCCGGCGCCGCACGCGGCCGCCGAGGCCCTGGAGCGGCTGGCCAGGGAGGAGCTCCTTCTGCTGATGGGGGAGGGGGACGAGAGGGTCCGCGTCTGGATTCGCCGTTACCTGACCGAGCTGCGGCCGCTGACGCTCTCGCTGCGCGGGGCCGATCTGCTGGCGGCGGGCGTGCCGCCCGGACCCCGGATCGGCGAGGCCCTGCGCGCCACCCGGCGGGCCCGGCTCGACGGCCGGATCGACGCCGCC
>DASWRX010000133.1:0-2467 GCA_036402955.1 Thermoanaerobaculia bacterium | reverse complement strand
TTCGAGCTGCTCAATCCGCTGGTGGTGGGCGGGACCGCGATCCTGGTGTCGCTCGCCGGGGGACCGGATCTCGATCTGCTCGCCGGGCTACTGGCGCGGGTGACGCGGCTGCACGCGGTGCCGGCCCTGATGCAGCAGATCATCGAGCGGGCGCGGGCGGAGGGAGCCGGTGAACGAGCTCATGGTTTGCGCACGCTGTTCACCGGCGGTGACGCGGTGCCGGCGAGCCTGCTGGCCGAGCTGCGGGAGACCTTCCCGGCCGCCGAGGCGCGGGTGCTCTACGGCCCGACCGAGGCGACCATCATCGCTTCGAGCTTCGCGGCGCCTGCGGACGGCGAGGTCCGGTCTCTGCTCGGCCGGCCGCTCGCGAACATGATGCTGCGGCTCCACGACCCGAGCGGCCGGCCGGTGCCGGTCGGGGTGCCGGGCGAGATCTGGGTCGGCGGCCGTGGCGTGTCCCGAGGGTACCTGAACCGTCCGGAGCTGACGGCGGAGCGCTTCCTGGAGATCGCGGGGGAGCGCTGGTACCGGACGGGAGACCTGGCGCGCCATCTACCGGACGGCTCCCTGGAGTTCCTGGGCCGGGTGGACGATCAGGTGAAGATCCGCGGCTTCCGGATCGAGCTGGGGGAGATCGAGACGGTGCTGGCGGACCATCCACGAGTGCGAGAGGCGGCGGTGCTGGCGCGCGCGGAGGGGGCCGGGGGCAAGCGGCTGGTCGCCTACCTGACGCCGGCGAGCGCCGCGCCGGAGGTCGAGGCGGTCCGGGAGCTGCTGAGGTCGAAGCTGCCGGACTACATGGTGCCGTCGGCGTTCGTCTGGTTGGAGGCGCTGCCGCTGACCGCCAACGGCAAGGTGGACCGACGGGCGCTGGCCGGCATCGATCCCGCGCCGGTCGCGGCGGCGGGGTTCGTGGCGCCCCGCACGGCGGTCGAGAAGATCCTGGCGGGGATCTGGGCGGAGCTGCTGGGACTGGACCGGGTGGGAGTCCTGGACGACTTCTTCCGCCTCGGCGGCCACTCGTTGCTGGCCATCCAGGTGCTGTCGCGGGTGCGCCGTCTGCTCGCGGTGGACCTCGACATTCGAGATCTGTTCGATTCGCCTACCGTGGAGGCCCTGGCGCGGTCGGTCGAGCGCATTCTGTGGGAGGCCGTCACGGAAGGCGGTTCGGGGCCGTCACCGCTGGCGCGGGACCGTGAGTTGCCGCTGTCGTTCGCCCAGGCACGGCTCTGGTTCCTGGATCGTCTCCAGCCGGGATCGCCGGTTTACAACATGCCGATGGCCTATCGGCTGCGGGGGCCGCTGGCGCCGGCGGCGCTGGCGGCCTCCCTGGGAGAGATCGCGCGCCGTCACGAGGCGTTGCGGACCCGGTTCGTGGAAGGCGCGGGCGGCCCGGTGCAGGTGATCGAGCCGGCCGGAGCCTTCGTCCTGCCCCTGGTGGATCTGGAGGGCCTGCCGGAGCCGGCGCGCGGGCGCGAGGCGGCGCGTCTGACGGCCGAGGAGGCGTTGCGCCCGTTCGATCTCGCGCGTGGTCCTCTGCTGCGCTCGTTCCTGCTGCGGCTGGAGGGGTACGACTGGGTGCTTGCGCTGACCCTGCACCACATCGTCTCGGACGGCTGGTCGGAGGGAGTGCTGCTGGGCGAGCTGGGCGTGCTCTATGGCGCCCTGAGCGCGGGCACGCCGTCGCCGTTGCCGGAGCTGAGATTGCAGTACGCGGACTTCGCGGTCTGGCAGCGGGAGTGGTTGCGGGGCGAGGTGCTGGAGCGCCATCTCGCCTACTGGCGCGAGCGGCTGGCCGGGCATCCGCCGGTGCTCGAGCTGCCGGCGGACCGGCCGCGTCCGGCGCTGCAGACGTTCCGGGGCGCGGTGGAACCGGTGAGTCTGGACGCGGGGCTCTCCGCGCGGTTGCGGGTCCTGAGCCGGCAGAGCGGAACGCCGCTGTTCATGACCGTGCTGGCGGCCTTCCTGGCTCTGCTCCACCGGTATACGGGCAGCACCGACCTCCTGGTGGGCACGCCGTCGGCGGGCCGCAACCGGATCGAGCTCGAGGAGCTGATCGGGTTTTTCGTCAACACGCTGGTGCTGCGCACCGACGCCTCGGGAGACCCGGCGTTCACGGAGTTCCTCCAGCGCGCGAGGGAGGCGGCCCTGGGGGCCTACCAGCATGGCGATCTGCCGTTCGAGCGTCTGGTCGAGGAGCTGGCGCCGGAGCGCAACCTCAGCCATTCGCCGCTGTTCCAGGTGGTCTTCACGCTGGAGACGGGGGCGGTGGGGGCACCCCGGCCCGCGGAGCTGCTCGCCGGCCTGGAGGCCGAGGAGCTGGCGGTGCCGCTCGCGGTGGCGAAGTTCGACCTGACGGTGGCGATGTCCGAGACGGCCGGTGGTCTCGAGGGAGCCGTGGAGTACAACCTGGACCTGTTCGACGCGGCGACGGCGCGGCGAATGGCCGGTCACCTGCGGACGCTGC
>DASWRX010000132.1:0-49281 GCA_036402955.1 Thermoanaerobaculia bacterium | reverse complement strand
ATCCGCGCCAGTTGCTCGACGACCTTCTCCACCCGGCGGTTCCACTTCTTCTTGCCGACCTCGTGCAGGGCGGCGTTGCCCACCAGCTCCTCGTAGGTCTTCTTGTTGCGGAAGGGATGGTGCGCCATCTCGATGTTCGGCACGTAGTGGCCGTCGATGTAGAGCGCGAAGCCCATGCCGGTGCCGAGCGTCACCACCAGCTCGGTCCCTTCGCCCTCGATGGCCGCGAGCCCCTGGACCCCGGCGTCGTTGGCGACGCGGGCGGGCCTGCCGGTCAGCGTCGCCAGGGCTCCGGCGAGGTCGAAGCCCTCCCAGGAGGGATCGAGGTTGGGCGCCGTCAGCGTCCGCCCTTTCACCACGACCCCGGGGAAGCCGGCGGCCACGCGATCGAAGCGAGACATCCGGCGGGCGATCTCGCCCATCACCTCGATCATCGCCTCCGGCGTCGCCGGGCGCGGCGTCTCGATGCGCACCCGCTCGCAGGTGGGGCGATCCGCCGCGTCGGCGGCGAGGCCCTTGATGCCCGTGCCGCCGATGTCGAGGCAGAAGGTGATCAGCGACCCCGTCTTCTTGGCCATCCCGGCTCCTCTCATGGTTGGACGTCGCCGGGATTATCGCAGATGTGGCAGAACGGCTGCGGGCTACTTCGCCTCGATCGTCCCGTCCTTCCCCAGCGCCGCCGCGTAGCCCCCCTTCGCGAGCCACGCCTTCGCCTCGGCGTCCCCCTTGAGATAGGCGTCCCAGAAGGCGGTCGTCCCCTGGCGGATGAGGTCCTGGAAGAGCTCGTCCTTCGGCCCGCGCTGGGCATCGTTGGCGAAGCGGCCGGAGAAGATCATGTGATCGCCGCCCTGGAAGGTGACGAGGTACTGGTCCGCGCCGTGGATGTGATCGTAGGGGATGCGCCGCTGCGCGGCCTTGGTCTCGCCGAGCGGGCTGTCGTCGAGGGTGCCGGTCATGTGCAGGACGGGGATGTGGATGCCGGCGTAGACGCGGTCGAGATTCTCCCGCTGGCGGGGGACCGGCGCGCTCATCTCGATCGCCGCCTTGACGCGCGGATCGGCGAGCGGGCCTTCGCTGGGCTGCCGGCCGGGGTTCTGCCCGGCGACGACGAGGGTCGTCCACGCGCCGAAGGAGTGGCCCGCCATGCCCACTCTCTGGAGATCGAGCCGGTGGGCGAGCGGCGAGCCCCCCTGGTTGATCTTTTCCAGGTGATCGAGGACGAAGCGGACGTCGAGCGGGCGCGCCACCGCATTGCGCGGATCATCGGCGGCCTCGCGCAGGTTCTTGAGGATCCTCCCCTGCTTGAAGACCGCCACGTCGCTCCCCAGGTGCTGCAGGTGGACGGCGACGTAGCCGTAGCTCGCCCAGTGGCGGCCGAGGTACTTGTACCCCTCCCGCGAGCCGCCCAGGCCGTGGGAGAAGACGATCACCGGGAAGGGTCCCTTGCCGGTGGCCGGGGCGTAGATCTTGACCGGCACCGGACGGTTGCGGGCCGCGTCCGTCCAGCTCTCGAGCGACATCGAGACCAGGAACGGGCCGGGGTCCTGCTTGTAGGTCTCGACCTGCGCGGGCTTCGCAGGGGTGGCGGCCATCGCCACGATCGCGATGGGAAGAAGGACGAGGACGGCGCGCGCGGCTCTCAGGATCATGGGCATGAGCCTCCGATGGACGTCGATGGACGTGGAACCTCCGGGCGACGGCTTTCCTACGATGATCCTCCTGATCGGTCCCGGAGGGAAGCGGCCCGGGCGATGGCGGCCTTGAGCTTCTCGACGTCGACCGGCTTCACCAGGTGCTCGAGGAAGCCGGAGTCGCGGCTGCGGCGCAGGTCTTCCTCCATGCCGAAGCCGCTGACGGCGATGCCTGTCAGTCCGTAGCGCTCCCGCAGCTCGCGCATCAGGTCGAAGCCGTTGCCGTCGGGGAGCCCGAGGTCGCTGACCACGAGATCGAAGGTGTGGCTGGCGGCGAGTTGGCGGGCGGTGCGCACGTCCGGGGCCGGCTTGACGTCGTGACCGGCGAGCTCGAGCAGGGCCGCCATCACCTCCAGCGTCGCCAGGTTGTCCTCCACCAGCAGGAGCCGGAGCGGCGGCGCTTCGGCGGAGCTCGCCGTGCCCGCCGGCTCAGCCGTTTCGGGAGCCGGAACCGTGGCCAGCGACACGGTGAAGGTGGCGCCCTGCCCGTGTCCGGGGCTGAGCCCGGAGAGGGAGCCGCCGTGCAGATCCACCAGGGCCCTGGAGATGGCGAGGCCCAGCCCCAGGCCGCCGAAGGTGCGGGTGATCTCGCGGTTGCCCTGCTCGAAGGCGTCGAACAGCCGCGGCAGGTCCTCCGGGGCGATGCCGATCCCCGGATCGATCACCTGGATCTCGATCCGCTCCGGCTCGGGGTTGGCGGTGACCACCCGGATCCGCCCGCCCTGCGGGGTGAACTTCACGGCGTTCTTGACCAGGTTCCAGAACACCTGCTGCAAGCGCGCCGAATCGGCCCAGACGTGGCGCGCGGCCGCTCCAGTCTCGAGATCGATGTGGAGGCCGCGCGTCTCCACCCCCTCGGAGCAGATCGCCACCACGTGCTCCAGCAGGGCGTGGACGTCGGTGGCCTCGAAGCTCAGGGTGAGCTTGCCGCGGGAAACGCGGGTGAGATCCAGGAGGTCGTCGATCAGCTTCGCCTCCAGCTCGACGTTGCGCTGGATCATGCGCAGGTCGGCGCGCAGCGGCTCGGGGAGATCGGCCGCGCGGGCGAGGGCGGCGACCCGCATCAGCACGGGAGTGAGCGGCGTGCGCAGCTCGTGGCTGAGGGCGGCCAGGAAGTGGTCCTTGGCCTTGCTGGCGGCCTCGGCCCGGCCGTAGAGGCGGGCGTTGTCGATGGCGAGCGAGGCGCGCGAGGCCAGCCCCTCGGCGAGCTCGAGATCGCGCCGGCCGAAATTGCGCCCGGAGACGCTGGAGGTGGCGAGGAGCATCACGCCCAGGCTCTCGCCCCGGGCCACCAGGGGGACGGCGATGAACGAGCGGGGAGACAGTTGCGTGAAGCCTTCGAGCATCCCTGGGTCCGCGTGGACGGACCGCGCCGTCTCCAAGCTCGCGCTCGCCATGAGCTGGCTCTCCCCCGTCCGCACCGCCTGCCAGAGGATGCTCCCGGGGTTCTCGGGGAGCTGCTCGAAGACCGCTCCCAGCCGCCGCAGCGACCCTTCTTTCTCGGGATCGACGTGGAGCGCGGCCACCTGGCGCAGCCGCGGCCCCTCGTGCAGCTCGAGGACGATGCCGTAGTCGGCCAGGCGGGGCACCGTGAGGTGCAGCAGGCGCCGCAGGGTCTCCGCGTAGTCGAGCGACTCGGAGAGGGCGCTCCCCGCCTCGGCGAGCAGCGCCGCCCGGTCCTCGGCCCGCTTGCGCTCCGTCAGGTCGAGCACGAAGCCGACCGAGGCGCCGGAGCCGGGCAGCAGGGCGGAGCCGACCAGCACCGGCACCCGGCTGCCGTCGCCGCGCCGGAATTCCTTCTCGTACGGAGCGCAGGCGCCGGTCGCCGCGAGATCCACCATGGCGCGCTGGTCCGCCTCTTCCCAGCCGGGCGGCGTCAGCTCGATCCAGCTCAGCTCGCCGCGCTCCAGCTCCTCGCGGCGATGGCCGGCCATGGCGAAGAAGGCGTCGTTGGCGCCGGTGATCCGCGCCTGTTCGTCGGCGTAGAAGATGCCGAGGATGTTGGACTCGAACAGCCGCTCTACCTGGAGGAGCGACCGCGCGGTTTCCCACGGTTGAGCGAGGCCGTTCTCCTCCTTGCGCAGGAGCCAGCGGCGGAAACGTTTGAACAACGGGACGACCTTCTCCGAGGTTCAGGGGCTCGGGTGTGCGGGGAATATATCAGAACGCCCGGAAATCTCTTGAACGCTCCATCCTCGTCCTGAGGTATTCCGTTACCTCTCATCCCCTCACGGCACGTCGTAGGCATCGGTCTTCTTCCCCTGCAGGTACTTGTCCATCCAGGCCAGGATGTGCCGCAATCTTTCGACGCGGTGCCAGGGCTGGCCGGAGCGCGACAGCTCGTGGCTCTCGCCGGGGAAGCGGATCATCACCGTCGGCTTCTTCTGATACTTCAGGGCGCGGAACATCATCTCGCCGCCGGCCGCGGGCGGCGTCCGGTAGTCCGCCTCGCCCTCGATCAGCATCAGCGGCGTCGTGACCTTGCTGACGTAGGTGATCGGCGAATGCCGCGCGAACTCCTGCGGGTCCTCCCACGGCGCGCCGTGAAACCAGGAGGGGTGGAAGAGGGTGAAGTCGGCCGTGTAGAAGAAGCTCGACCAGTCGGCGATCGAGCGCTGGGCGGCCGCCGCCGCGAAGCGGTCCGTCTGGGTGACGATCCAGTTGGTGAGGATGCCGCCGCCGCTGCCGCCGGTCACCCCCAGCCGTTTGGGGTCGGCGATGCCGCGCTTCACCATCTCGTCGACGCCGGCCAGCAGATCCTTGGCGTCGTCGCCCGGGAAGTCGTACTGGATGACGTTGCCGAACTCCTGGCCGTAGGTCGAGCTCCCCCGGGGGTTCGGATAGAGCACCACGTACCCCCTGGCGGCCATCCACTGCATCTCGTGGAAGAAGGTGTAGCCGAAGGCCGAGTGCGGCCCGCCGTGGATGTTGAGGATGAGCGGGTATTTCTTCGCCGCGTCATAGTCCGGCGGCCGCTGCACGAAGGCGTGGATCTCCCGCCCGTCGAAGCTCTTGTAGGTGATCTCCTCCGGAGCGGTGAGCTCGAACTGCGAGAAGAGCTCCTGGTTCGGTTGCGCGAGTCTCACCAGACGGCCGGTGGCGAGGTCGAGCGAATAGAGGTCGCCGATCACCGTGGGAGTGGAGATCACCAGGGCCAGGCGCGAGCCGTCCGGGGCTACGGAGTAGGAGACGATCTCCTGGTCGCCCCGGGTGACCGGCGTGACCGCGCCCGTGGCGACCTCGAAGCGCTCCAGATTGACCCGGCCGCGCTCGCCGACGGCGGCGATCAGGGAGCGGCCGTCCCGGCTCCAGACGATCGGCTGCGGACCGCCGCCTCGGGGCGGGTGCTGGTCGGACGCGAGCCCTTCGAGGAGACCGGCGTCGTAGCTGGCCGTCAGGTTCCGCGCCTTGGCGCTCGGCGTGAGCTCCATCGTGAACAGGTCCGGCTGGTTGTAGGAACGCTCCGGCCTGACGTTGGCATTCGCCGCGAAGCCGACCTTGCGGCCGTCCGGAGAGAGGGCGCTCTCCTGGATGTCGCCGTCGAAGCCGAAGATGTGGCGGATCTCCCCGCCGCCGGCCGGGATGGCGTAGAGGTCGACGTGGGGATCCGAGTAGTAGGGCTCCTTGTCGTGCTTTGAGCCGAAGTACAGGAGCGAGCTGTCCGGCGACCAGAAGGCGACCCCCTCTTCGAACTCCCCCGAGGTGAGCTGCTTGGGCTCCGGCGGGCTGGTGAAGCCTGCCGCCGGAACCGCGACGGTCCAGATGTGGGGAAGGTGGGTGGGATCCTGATAGCCCGCGCCGTTGAAGCGGTAGACGGCGCGGGTGATCACTCGGACGTCGCTCTCGTGCTCCTCCGCTCCCTCTTTCTTCTCCCCCTCCTTCTTTTCTTCCTCCTTGCCTTCCTTCCGCCTGGCGGCCTTCCACTTCGCGAGATCCTTGTCGTTCGCGGTGCTCAGGAAGGCGATCGTCCGCCCGTCCGGAGACCACACGGGCTCCGTGGCGCCCTTGGGGACCTCCGTCAGGGCGACGGCCTCGCCGCCCTGCGTCGAGATCAGCGCGAGCTGGGCCGGCTGGCGCTTCCCGTCCTTCTCCGTGGCGCGGACGAAGGCGAGCCGCGAGCCGTCGGGAGACCAGCGGGGAGCGGTGTCGGCCGGGCCGCTGGTGAACGGGCGCGGCGGCTGGCCGCCGTCCGTGGGCGCGATCCAGAGAGCGGTGTCGTAGCCGTCCTTCTTCTCGTTGACCGTGACGCGGACGTAGACCACCTGCCGGCCGTCGGGCGAGATCTCCGGGTCCGCCGTCCAGACGAACTTGAAGAGGTCGGTCTCGGTGATGGGCCGCTTCGCGGCGGCGGCGAGGGGATGGGCATGAGCCGCCGCCAGCAGCAGCACGGCGGCCAGGACCACCGCGCCGCGGCGGCGGAAAAAGGGGACGAAGGGCATCGCGGATTCCTCCAAAGTGAGGGAACTGTATCTCCCCTGGAGGCGTAAGGGGGAGCGGTCAGGCCGGCCGCGTCACCATGCAGGCGCTGGTAAACCGCGCCACGCCCTTGCCCTCCGCGTCCACGATCTCGGCCTCGGCGTGACCGACGCGCTTGCCGCGGTGGACGATGCGGGCGGTGGCGATCAGCAACCCCTCCCGCACGGGCCGGAGGAAGCTCGCGGAGAGCTGCAGGGTGGCGAAGCTCTCCCCTTCCTCCAGGGTCGCGGCCATGGCGGCGCCCATGGCGATGTCGGCCAGGTCGCAGAGGATGCCGCCGTGGACGCCACCCATCGGGTTGTGGTGCCGGGGGCCGGCCTCGAGCTCGAAGCGGACGACGCCGTTTTCGAACCCGGTCAGACGGAAGCCGATCAGCGTGCCCACGGGCACATTCTCCACGCGGCCGTGGAGCCAGTCGTCGATGAGCTTCTGATAGGTCGTCATGGGCGTCACGATTCCTTCCTACTTCTTCAGCCCGATCTCCCGCAGCCGCTGCTCCAGGAACTGGCCGGCGCGGATCGGCGGATACTTCGGCGGGTTCGCCGCGTCCACGAACCGGTCGTGGATCGTCAGGTCGCACGCCGAGTAGGGATGGACGAAGAAGGGCATGGAGTAGCGGTCGCGGGCGGCGTTCTCCGCCGGATTGACCACCCGGTGGGTGGTGGCGGGCACGACCTCGTTGGTGAAGCGGGAGAGCATGTCGCCGGCGTCCACCACGATCTGCCCCGGCCCGGTCTCGACCGGCATCCACTCGCCGTCGCGGGTGAGGATCTCCAGCCCCGAATCGGTCGCCTCGCAGAGCAGGGTGATGAGATTGATGTCCTCGTGCGCCGCGGCGCGCACGGCCGGGGCCTGCTCCGGCTTGACCGGCGGATAGTGGATGACGCGCAGGATGCTGTTGCCCACCTGCGCCATCGAGGAGAAGGTGTCTCCCGGCAGCTCGAAGTATTCGGCGAGGGCGCGCAGCAGGTTCTCGGCCACCCGCTCCAGGCTGCCGTAGAGCCGCAGCGTGGGCTGGCGGATCTCCGGGATCTCCGCCGGCCAGACGTTGGCCGGGTACTCCTGGCGGAACGGGTGCCCCGCCGGCGGCTCCTGGCCGATGTGCCAGAACTCCTTGAGATCCGGCAGCGGATTGTCCTTGGCGTGCTCGACGCCGAACGGCGTGTAGCCCCGCGCTCCCCCTTCGATCCCGGAGTACTTCCGTTTCACCGCGTCGGGCAGCGCGAAGAACCGCTGCCAGAGGTCGTAGGTGCCGCGGATCAGCGAGGAGTCGATGCCGTGGCCCTCGACGTTGAGGAAACCGAACTCGCTCAGGCCTCCACCCAGCGTATCGATCAGCCGCGACCGCGCCGCGCCACCGCCGGAGGTGTAGTCGTTCAGGTCGACGGTGGGGATGTTCTTCACTGCGCTCATAAGGGTCTCTCTCCGGTCGGTCACGCCGTTCTGGCGGCCGCAGTTTAGCAGGAGATGCGCTGAGATCTCATCCCACTGGAGGAGCCGAGGTGAGCCCGTCGTCCCCTTCGGGGAGGTTCGGGCTCCATCCTAGAGAGGCAAGCTCACTGACCGTCGCCGGCGAATTTCACCCCGAGGTAGGCTCCCTGGCCAAGACCGAAGGCAGTGAGCAGGGCGTTGTCGACGTCCGGCAGGGTGATCTTCGCCTGCAAGGGAACGGCGGCAAGGAAGTCCCATGCCTGGAAAAGATAGATGCCGACCGCGATCAGGACGATGACCACGAGTTGGAATTTGGAAAGGCTCGGCGTGCCGTCGTCGTCGTGTGTGAGGTCGAACCAGAAGCGCGGGACTCCCTGAGCGTTCTGAGGGTCGAATCTTTTGGCGACTGCCCTCTTTTGCTGGGCGATGTTCTGGGCGGACGTAGCGGCGACTTGCTGCATGGCGGCAGTCTGCTGGATCTGCGGAGCCGGCACGCCGCCAGCGGCCTGCTCGGCCTGTGTTGAGGCTGTCGCTGCGATAGTGGCAAGGTGAGCCTGACGCTCGGCCGCCTGAGCCTGGGTTTCAGCCTGTCCGGCCTGGCTCTGCTTGATAGCCTTGGCGCCGGCGAAGGTCACGGCACTCAGGCCGGACATCAGAAGCAGGTTTGTGGGGATGGAGACCCCTCCGACGAAACCGGCGTCCAACCAACGGAAAATGAGGGTTGGAAGGTAAGTGACGATCAGGACGCCAAACCAGAGGGCAGCTTGGAACTTGGAATTGCTGTAGAGATTGTCTTTCCCAAGAAAGGCCGCGAAGGGATAAAAACCTTTGCCTCCGGCTAGACGTCCCCACGTCAAGCCGGCGAAGATGACCAATAGGGCGCAGGCGAGAAACATGGCCCAGAAACGCCACGGCCCAGGGATCTCCACCCTCGGGATCCCAATATGACGGACGGTACCCCGGTCTCCGCCCGGTTCCACCTCCAGCGTGGGGATCGAGCCGACGCCGATCTCCTTGACCCGGTCGCGCAGAACGCCTTCAGGCACATTTAGCACTTGTTCGGATTTCGCGAGCTTCAACCTTTTCTGGGTCGGATCGAAACTCTCGAACGTGTACAGCATAGACGGCGGGCCGGTGCACGGCTTCGCATCATCGAAGCCATACGATTTCACCTTCCCGTCCGAAGTGAATTGCGGACATACGACCTCACCTGGGCGCAGGACTGGTTGTTCCGGAAAGAGCTCTTCGACCTTGAACCGGAAGGTCTCCACGACAATAATCTGGGAGCCGTCGCTCGCCATCCCCACGATCTTGGCTCGCGGTAAGACGGTCAGCTTCTTCTCTCCAGGCTTTTCCTGCCCCGCCTGGCCTGCTGGGTTGTTGCCCCCGGCGCCGGCCTGACCTGTCGGCGGCGGAGCCTTTTTGGAACCCTGTCCCGTGCTTCCGGTACTCGTCGGACCGGTCTCCGCCCTGCCCTTCGTGGAACTCCGTCCAGTGTCTTTGGCGAGCAAGGGGACAGCGAGAATTGAAATGAGAACCGCGCAGACCAGTGATCGAGCCATGCGAAAGCCTCCTGTAGTTTTCCGCACCTGTTAGCGGCGAGGCGCAGATATCTACTGGACGGACGCGGAGTCGCGATTCACTGGCCCATATACGTTCTCTTCCCAGGATGGTCTGCGGCTTCAGCGGCTCTGGTTCCAGCCCTGCCCCGATCGGGGTACAATCACGGCAGGAACCTATAGAAGCTAATCGTGAGATTCACCCCAAGAGCCCGTCTGGCTCACCCGCTCGCCCTACTGGCCATCGTCCTGCTCCTGGCGGGCTGCCGGACCCTCGCCGTCTCCCGGTCCCCTGCGGCGGCGGCCGGACCGGTGCGGCTTCAGGACGGCGACCGCATCCTGGTGCTGGTGCCGCATCCGGACGACGAGGTGCTGGGAGCGGGGGGCGTGCTGCGCGAGGCGGTGCGGCGGGGACTGCCGGTGCGCGTGGTCTTCCTGACCAACGGCGACAGCAACGAGTGGGCGTTCCTCGCCTACCGCAAGCGTCCGGTGGTGATGCCCGGCGGCGCGCTGGCGATGGGAGCGATCCGCCATCAGGAGGCGCTGGCGGCGGCGGCGGCGCTGGGGGTTCCCGCCCGGGACCTCACCTTCCTCGGCTATCCGGATTACGGCACCCTCGACATCTGGCGCTCCCACTGGGCGCAGAGCCCGCCGGACCGCGGCCGCCTCACCCGCGCCCGGGCCGTGCCCTACCCCACCGCCTTCCGTCCGGGAGCGCCGTTCAAGGGGGAGGAGATCCTGGCCGATCTCGAGACGATCCTGCGCGAATTCCGGCCGACCCGGATCTTCGTCTCCCATCCGGCCGATCATCATCCGGACCACGCGGCCCTCTACCTGTTCACGCGCGTGGCCCTGTGGGATCTCCAGGGGGAGGTCGCGGCGACGCTCCACCCGTTCCTGGTCCACTATCCGGGCTGGCCGCGCCGCGCCGGCGAGGAGCTGTCGCCGCCCGACCGGCTGCGGGACGGTTTCCAGTGGCAGTCCCGCGAGCTCGATGCGGAGACGGTCGCCGCCAAGCGGCGCGCTCTCGCGGAGCACCGCACGCAGTACGGCTACAGCGCCTCGCGCCTGCTGCCGTTCGTCCGGCCCAACGAGCTGTATGGCGATCTGACCCCCGCGGCGGCGAGCGAGCGCCTGGACCTCGACGGGCTCACGGTGAAACAGGTGGGGGACCAGGTGGAGATCGCGATGGCTCTCCGGCAGCCCCTCGCCGAGGGGGCGACCGTCTCGGTGTCCGCCTTCGGGTACCGTCCGGACCGGCCCTTCGCCTCCATGCCGAAGCTGGAGCTGCGGATCGCGCCGCACGCCTGGACCGTCCGCGATCAGGGCCGCGCGCTGCCGCGCGCCGCGGCGTGGGGAACGGCCGTGGACCGCAAGCTCACCGCGCGCATCCCCGTCGCCTCGCTCGGCGATCCCCGCCGCCTCTTCCTCCAGGTCCGCACCGGCTCCCGCCGCGCCGCCCTCGGCCAGACCCCCTGGTGGATCGTGGAGTTGCGGCCCCGCGCGGCGGAGCAGCGGGCGGCGGTCACGGCGGGGAGATAGGCCTTACTTGTAAAGATGTCGGCCCCGATGAGGTACATCGGGATGTTGGAATCGATGAAGATTATGCCGGCGGGTCGAAGCGGTATCCCTGCTCGATCTCTTCCAGCATCTGGCCGATATCTCCGGTGGGAAACTCATGTTGGGCGGCGTCGCGCACCGCGCGGAGCTTGGCGTCCACGGGGGAACCCGGGTGCAACCGTCGGGCTTCCAGCAAGACCCGACGAACCCACTCATCCACCGTCATCTCCATCCGCCGGGCGATCTCTTCGATCTCCCTGATCTCCGAGTCTTCAAGCCGGACTTTCAGCGACTGGTGCATGGCTTGAGCCTAATCGACCTCTCCGGAACCGTCAAATCCGCGTGGAAGTCAATCCGCCACAGCTTGCCGCCCACGAACCATTCGTGCCGCGGCGGCTCGAAGACCCACACCGTGCGCTAGGGCCATCTACTCGATGCCGCGGGCCTTGTCGGCCCAGAACCCTTCCGGATCGTTCGCCGCCCAAGCCCGCTCCGCGCCGAAGCTCTCCGCCAGCGAGCCTGTCGGGGTGGCAGAAGGCCTACCCGGCGGGGCGAGGTTGAGCGGCAGGCGGCGGAGCCGCAGGAGGCTTCGGCACCCCCCCTTCCAGCCGCCTGATCTGGCGCAAGACGTCCCGGATCTCCCGGCAGTACCGGCCGCGGAGGTCGATCTCCTGTGCGCTCTGGCAGGCCTCGCGAGCTTTCCGGGTCTCCGCGGGAGAGGGCTTCTCGGCCATCAGGCAGGCACGGGCACGGCAGAGATAGGCCCCGCTGCGGAAGCCAAAGCGCAGCGAGAGAGTCGCCTCGTGAAGGCTTTCGGAACCCTGCCCTGCCCTGAGGTGAATCCAAGCGAGGCACTCGTGGAGAGCCGCCTTAAGGGGGCTCCGCTTTGAAGGCTCGATCCCGGCGATGATCTCCGATGCCAGTTGTTCGGTCCTGCGGATCAGACGCAACGAGGATTCCGACCCCAAGGCCCGCTCGGTCTGGAGGAGTGCCCATCCGAGGCACAGATCGATCAGCAACTCACCGAGAGGCCTCTCCTCTCCATGCGCATCCAGCACCTCCCGAAGGGAAAGACTGGGAGCCAGCCGGGTCACCGCGTCTCGGGCCTCGAGGAAGGCCGCTTCCGCTTTTTCATGGGACCGGGATTCAAGGTAGCCCAATGCTAGGTTCACCCGGCTCTCGATGGGCTTGAAGCCCATGGCTTTGGCGACCTCCTCGTGACGGATCCCAATCTCGTGCTGCATCAGCTCGCAATGGAACCGGCCAAGCCAGTGATGAGCCCATGCATGGCTCTCCATCTGCTCTCGGGGATGGTCAGTGTCAAACGCCGCGCTTTCGATGAGCTGGAGAGCGTCAGAAAAGAAAGTGACCGCCTCCCGCAAGACCGCTCTTCGTGCCATACGCGTCTCGGCGGAGACGGCCCGCTTCCAAAAAGAGGATCCGACTGTTTGGAGCGCCTCCGAGCCGTTGTCGAAGCTCAAGGCGATATCGGCTTCTTCCTTAGCCTGATGATAGTCTCCGAGGACGGAATAGACTTGGACCAATGTGAGCCGTTCGCGGGCGCTCTCCGGGTTGAGTTCGGTGGCACGCTCTGAGTAGGCGAGGGCATTTGCAAGCTCTCGGGCTCCCTTAAACTCCTTGCCGTCCTTGGGGTTCACGCTCGCCAGCGTTGCGGAGAGGACAACATGAGCCTGCGCCAAAAGACCATAGAGACCTTGAGTACGCGGCTGGGAAGACTCTCTAGCCTCCAATTTATGGATCGCCGACTCGAAAAGGTCAACTGCGCGCGTCACCAGCTCATGTCGTCGTGAACCTGTCACCTTCATGTCCAAGCAAAGGCGCGCCTCTTTCAAACCCACTTGGCAATTAGCCCACTCCCAATAAAATTGGGCATCGTCGATACACTCGCTTAACAAACTTCGCGCCCGATTCCGGAGAGCCGAGTACGGCGCGGCCGGAGCCAGCCCTATGCTTGCTTTCTGAAGTGCCACGAAATTTCTAATCACTGGACCTGCGCCGCCTTCCTCAGCCATGAGGCCAAGCGCTTGAAGGATATGGCAGTGGAAATCATGATGCGCCTTCGAAGCCATCTGAGGCGGAAACGCGAAGGCATTACCCGCCTCTTTCCAGAGACGATCGAGATAGACCTCTACCGTCTCATGAGGGGCCTTGTAAAGCCTCGAGAGAGTAGTTTGAATTCCTTTAATCCATTCGATATCAACTCTCACCTGCGCCTCGCTTTGGAGCGACTTTTGTAGCCATTGGAGCGACTTCAGATCCTTCTCATCCTCGTCGCCTTCGAGCACGCGTAAAAATCGGCAGAGTCTGATGGCACAGTTGATCCGCCCCATGCCATCGCCATCAAGCCCGTGTCCTTCGGCGGCTAGCTCTTGGTAGCATTGCCGGAAACCGGTTAGCACACCACTAGATACACCCTCAAAAGCCCCCCTTCCTCTGTGAAGCCAAAGTTGTTCCTCGACCTGGTAAGCGCCCAGTTCTGTATAGCTCTTTATATCTTTCAGTACGTCGATCACTTTCTTGAGGCTCTCCCCTTCCTGCAAGGAGAACATTACATCCAAAAGCCTCTGGAAGACCTGCCGCCTATACGCCATGGCAGATGCATATCTTTCGTCGGGTGGCTCTCGATACGTCAGCGCCGTTTCGCGCGCCCGGACACGCGTCAAGATCGACCACAGAGCAGTACGATCGCTAAGATCCAGGCCGTCGTCGAAGACCTCCATAAGAGTTCTAGCAGCTTCGATCCACCGGTTGCTCCGATAGAGAGCTTTGCCGAAGCTGACATGGGTCTCTGGATCGTGCTCCACCAGTTGAACCGCCTGCCGGAAGATCCTCTCGCTCTCAGGGAGGTGGCTCTCCATACGACCCAGGACAACCGCAAGGTTGCTCGTGCAAATGAGCGCAGAATTACGCCTCTCCTTCATCTCAAAAGGCCGCCCGGAGAGTTCCGCGCGACAGAGCCTTCGCCAGGACAGAGCCGCAGCGATCTGACGGAAGTTAGAAATTTCATCCCAGGCTTCGTCGCTCGCCAAAAGTGAGAAATCGCGTTTCCGCTGGACCTGCTTGTACTGACGAAGCGCATAGGCCTTGAGGTCCCAAGCCCTGTCATCCGAGGAGTCGATGCCGATCGCAGAGTCGCAGACCCATAGGGCCTCCTCATAGTTCTTTTCTTCGACGCCCGTCTCGGCCAGCGCATAGCAGGCTTCATAGTAGCCGGGAGCCACGCGCATTGCGCTTCGAAAGGCAGCCTTCGCGGAACCTAGCTCTCCAAGATGGCGGTAGACTACTCCCAGGTTGTAGTGGCTCTGAGCGAATTGATCGTCGTCGTTGCCGGCGTTGATCAGGCATTTCTCGGCCAAGCGCAAGTTGATGCCACGATCTTTTTTTGTACGCTGAGTCTCCCTATAGTATCGCAAACCTTCCGTGAAGCAGCGCACTGCTTGCCAGCGTGGAGAGCCAACGGAGACCAGGTTAGTCGCTATACGATATGCCAATTGTTCCGTCAGCTTGCGGATAGCAGGCTCTCCTGAGAGGCCACGGTCTTCCTTTTCCAAGTGGGTGCAATCTACCCTCCAGTTCCCGCGCATTCCACCTCCGGAGATCTCTGCGATTAAGAAGACCTCCTTCCCTGTCCCATGTACACTGCCAGTGAGTCGCGGCCCTCTCACGAGACGAGCGACGAGAGAAAGAATGAAATTGGTCGGGATCTCCACGCCCAGAAACTTGAAAGAGGAGCCGCTGCCCGCCGCTTCTTTCAGGATTTCTCCGACGTCCCTCACTTCCGCGGTGACCTCGATGCTTGGCCCCAAGCGAGGCAAGGCCTCATCAATCACGTGATAGAGATCGCTGATCCTGGACAGCGCGCTGCGGAGGTCGGAGTCTACACCCCTCGTGCCAACCAAATTTTCTTGTTCAGCTATTCCACTCTTTTTTTCCTTTCCACCGTTCCTATCCCTTCCACCGGCTTCATCTCTTGCGGTGTAATCTGTGAACGGCTGAATAACTAGCCGTTTGCGACCCAGATAAGCAAGATAGATCAACCAGAGAAGGAAAATTCCTGCCACAAATTGCACCTGCCGAGCGGGAGTGAAGGGCTCTCGCAGGATAGGATGGGTGTTGTCGTTTACTTTGTACCCCACGTAGTCGACGACGATGACAACGACTTCCAGAGTGACAATCAACCACAAGGCTGACTTGAAGGTTGCCCAGAGCGCGCGCGTGCCTCGAGCTACCATCCAAGCTAGCGATCGAAACCATGGGTTAAGCCATGCGGGGAAGGCCAGCCAGAGCGCGACAGCACAGGTTCCAAGGAGACCCGTGCTTGTGCTGAGACGAACAAACCAATCCTCAAAAGATTTTCCATTCTCCGAAAGGAAGAGATATCCGAGAGACCCCACGAACATGCCCCAGAGATAGGCGCTCAAGGCCCTCCGCGAGCGCAGGCCGAATTCGTAGAAAGCCCGGCCGTCGATCCGCCAGCGGCTCTTCCATAGATTTTCCGGAATAAATACAAAGCCGCACCCCACGAAAAACAGGACGCGCAACACCCAGAGGTGAGCCGTGCCCAGGAGAGGCGCGGAACCACCGGCGGCGGCCCAGAGTAGGGGGATCGCGAAGACGTGGCGCGGAAAGGGGCTCCTGAGGAAAAACAGCATTCCCAGGGTGAAGACGAGCGGCGGAATCGGCATTCCAAAGAAGAAGGCTCCGAACAGCCCGCCAGGAAGCACCGCCCCTAGCAGCGGATGGACCGCCAGCGCATAGACGAGCAGAGCCCCACCCAACACCGGCCAGGGTCCGCGTCTCCCCTCGAACCGCAATGAGCCCCGGATGACCCCTTCCACGAACAGAAGGAGGGCTTCGACGACCGCCAGCACCTCGACGCCGCCCGATATGAACGCCCCCTTTCCCCCGGCAGGCGCGAGCCAGGCTCCCAGAGCGATCCGCAGCCAGAATGCCGTCAAAATACCCGCGATGGCTCTGTGCCGCCAGTTTCTCCGGATGCACAGCAGGCCCACCGCAGCAAGACCGAGAAAGTAGAGGACATACAACTCCGGATCGGCCCCGACCGGATCGAGCAGACCCGTCCCCGTGAAGAGCCGATCCAGCAGACTGAAGATCGTCACGCAGGCCCCTCCGATCCGGATTTGCAGACATCCGGATGAATCAATTTTTTAGAGGCTTTCACCTAAGCATTATATAGAGGATTCGCACAAAAGAAGAGGGAGCCCGTTAGGGCCTGGAGTGACCAGGCCCTACCGCTTCAGCCGGTTGATCCAGTCCGTGATGTCGGCGATCACCGCCTCTGAGACGTGCCCCGGCTTCTCGTACTCCGCCGGGGTGCTCTTGCCCTCCCCTTCGATGAAGAGGTGGTTGAGCTTGGGGTAGGTGGTGAGCGTCACGTTCGGCCGGCCGGCGAGGGCCTTTTTCCAGGCCGCGAAGTTGTCCATCGTCACCTGGTAGTCGCGCTCGCCCTGGAGGATCAGCAGCGGCTGCTTCAGGGACTTCGCCACCTCCGGCGGGTTGTAGCCGCGGAGGTCGAGCCAGTAGGAGGCGGGCGCGCCGAGCACCGTCCCGGTATCCCCGGGTTTCAGGGCCTTGACCTTGGCGACCTCCTGGCGCAGCGATTCGATCTGCTTCTTCTCCGCGTCGGTGACGGTGCCGTCCGCGGCGGCGATGTAGGAGACCTGCTCGAGGATGATGTCCTCCAGCGGCCGGGTGGCCCCGGCCAGGACGATCAGCCCGGCGAGCAACGGATCGCCCTGGCCGATGCGGGGGATCAGCAGGCCTCCCAGGCTGTGGCCGAGGACGAAGACGCGCTTGGGATCGATCCCCTCGGTATGGCGCAGCAGCGCCGCGGCGGCGAGGGCGTCGTCGATCGTCTCCTGGCGGACGGTGAAGTTCTTCACCGCGCCCAGCTTGGCGCCGTGCTGGCGGGTGCGCTTCTCGTAGCGGAGCACGGCGACGCCGCGCGACGCGAGGCCCCAGGCGAGGTCGCGGAAGGGCTTGTTGCCCTCCACCGTCTCGTCGCGGTCGTTGGGACCCGAGCCGTGGACGAGCACCACCGCCGGGAAGGGCCCCGGCCCCACCGGCACGGCCAGCGTTCCGGGAAGGGCCCACTCGCCGGTGCCGCCGGCATCGATCGTCACCTCGCGTTCGCGGAAGGCGTCCTGCTTCACGTAGGCGGGGGGCGAATAGGCGGCGCCGGCCTGACCCATCGTCTGCGGCGGGACGACGAAGAGGCCGCCGATCTTGCCGCTCTCCTCGATCGCCACCCTGAAGTCGACCGTGCTGCGCTCGAACTCGGCGGTCACGAAGACGACCCTGTAGAGGCCCTGCTTCTCGGTCCTCACGCCGACCGGCCGTTTGTAGGGGCCGAGCTGGCTCTGGAGCGCCGTCCAGATCTCGGAGAGCTTCTCCGGCGGCGCGGCGGCCCGCATGGGCTCGTCGAAATTGCTCGCCGCGCCCTGGAAATCCCCCTTGGCGAGGCGATCGATGAGGTCGGTCGCCGTGGTGGCGGGATCTTTGGCCGCAGGAGCCGGAGCGGCCTGGGCGAGCAGCAGGGACGGCCAGAGCAGGAGCAGCAGGAGAAGGGAGCGGGTGATGGATCTCATGGAGAGATCCTAACCCGGCCAGACTTTGGGGCGCAGCATGCTGCGCCCTGCGATCTGGCGTACTCTTCCCCCCAATCATGAAACGGCACCGCCGTCACCGCTTCCGGCGTTTCAAGCCGGTCCTGCGCCCGGCGCCCGGCCGCGAGCTCCCGCCGGAGCTGCGGATCGGCCGGGTGGAGCGGCTGGCGTCGGAGCTGCCGCAGGGGATCGAGGATCCGGGGTTCGAGCTGCTGCTGCGGCGTATCGACGGCGCGCCGTTCCTCGGCGGCAACGAGGTGGAGGTCTACTTCAACGGCCGCGCCGCCTTCAGCGCCATGCGTGACGCGGTGCGGGCGGCCCAGCGGGAGATCCTCCTCGAGTCCTACATTTTCAGGGACGACTCCACGGGACGCCAGTTTCTCACCGAGATCCAGGCCGCGGCCGGCCGGGGAATCAAGGTCCGCGTGCTCGCCGACGCCGTGGGCTCCTACGAGACCAAGGCCGAGTTCTGGCAGGAGATGGAGAGCCACGGCATCGAGTTCTTCCTCTTCCATCCCCTGTTCAAGAGCCTGTGGTACCAGCCGTTCCGGGACCACCGCAAGATCCTGGTGGTCGATCGCGAGGTGGCTTTCACCGGCGGCATGAACATCGGCGAGGAGTACGGCTCCTGGCGCCACCGGCCCAAGGCGGGGGAGACCTGGCGGGACACTCACGTGCGGGTCGCGGGGCCGGCGGCCTGGGAGATGGCCGTCGTCTTCTCCGAGGGGTGGATCCACGCGGGGGGCGCGGTGTTCGAGATCGATCCCCTGCCGGGCGAGGCGGCGGAGGCTCCCGGGGTACGCATCCTCGTCCTCGACTCGCGGCCCAAACGGGGACAGGCGGAATCCGCGGCGGTGATGGCCGCCATCGCGGCGGCGGCGCAGCACTCGCTGTGGATCACCAACGCCTATTTCGCTCCCGGGCACCGGGCGATCGAGCTCCTGGGCGAGGCCGTGGCCCGGGGAGTGGACGTCCGCCTCCTGCTGCCGAGCAAGTCGGACGTGCCGATCGCCCGCCGCGCGGGTCACGGCTACTACGGACAGCTCCTCAAAGGGGGGGTACGGATTTTCGAGTACCAGCCGGCCGTCCTGCACGCCAAGACCCTGGTGGCGGACGGCCTCGTCTCGGTGGTGGGCTCCACCAATCTCGACTTCCGCTCCTTCCTCTTCAACGCCGAATGCGATCTGTTGATGATGGACGCGCCCACCGCGGCGCTGATGGAGAAGGCCTTCCTGACCGATCTGGAGGCTTCCGCCGAGATCCACCTGGACGACTGGCGCCGCCGGTCCTGGACCAGGAAGCTCGGCGACCGCGTCGCGCGCTGGCTGTCGCCGGTGTTGTAACCTGTCAGAGAACCCCATGGGCCGGATTGCGTATTCAGGGAAGGCATGAACGCCGGCATCCATCTCCGCGGCAACCTTCTGCTCGGGCTCGTCCTCGGCCTGCTCGCCCTGGTGGCCGGAGTCGTGCTGGCGGATGTGTTCCTGCCGGAATGGCGGGCGGGCCGGCCCTTGCAGAAAGAGGCTTACCGGCAGCGTTACCGGGACGTGGCGGAGCGGGCGGGGCTCACCCTCGATCCCGGCACGCCGCAACTGGCTCTCATCACCCGCACGCCGTATCAGCTCGAGCCCTACCGGCCGCTGGGCAAGGACGGCGCGGACTGGCTCCTGGCCACCCGCACCGCCGTCTCCGTGGCGGCTCTCCACGAGGTCCACAAGCAGCGCCCGGCGCCCGGGGCGATCCTGATGGGCGTCTTCGCGCTGAACGGCCAGCCCGAGGCCGCCTACTGGTGGACCCGCGACCTCGGGATGCTGTACTCGCCCACCAGCTTCTTCGGCCGGCCCGATCCGCTGATCGAGACCCTCGCGCCTCAGCTTCTCGCTCCCGGAGAGACTCTCGGTCCCAGGCAGGAGGAGAAGATCTCGGCTCTGCCGCTGGTGATCTACCCGCTCCGTGACGGCCGCCGGCAGCAACGGCTGTTCGGCCTGGCCTCCACCCAGAACGGGATGCTCGAGCGCAAACCCGGTGCCCTGACGCCGGCCAGGGCGGCGGCAGACGGCGACGCGATGGTCGGGATGATCACCGGCGCCCTGTACCGCGTTCCGGTCTTCCTGGCCCTGGCGGGATTGTTCGTGGTTCTCGCCCTGCGCTCCCGGATCAGCGTGGTCAACGCCGCGCTCCTCTCTCTGGCGGCCTTCCTCTCCCTGCTGCCGGGACTGCCTTTGACGGGCGCATGGCCGAACGGCCTGGGGGTGGCGCTGGCGCGGGGAATCTGGATCTTCCTGCTCTGGTCGTGCGCCGAATCGCTGCTCCGCTCCACCGCGATGGACTTCACCACCAGCCTGGACGCGCTGCGGGCCGGCCGGCTCGGCCCGCGCGGCGGCCGCGCCCTGCTCGTCGGCTTCGCCTTCGGCGCGGCCCTCGCCGGCCTGCGCCTCGGCCTGCTCTCGCTGGCGGCGCTCCTGCCGGGCGCCTGGCCCGCGCAGTCCAGCGTCCTCTTCCCGCTGTTCCAGCCGCAGGGAAGCCCGATCGCGGACGGCGTCCGCGTCGCCGGCGGCGTGGCGCTGGCGCTGGCGATCGCCATGCGCCTGCTGCCGGTCCGCTGGGCCCCGGCCGCCGCGGCGATCGTGGCCGGCGTCCTCCTGTCTCCCGTCCCGGTGGAGCCCCGGCTGACCGCGGGCCTCCTCGCCAACACGGCGTTCGTGGGCCTGCTGATCTGGATCTGCCGGCGCCACGGCCTGACGGCGCTGCTCGCGGCTTCCCTCCTCTCCATGCTGCTGCCGTCGGCGCTGCTGGCCTTCCGCTACCTGGACTGGATGCCCGGGAGCTTCACGGCGGCGGCCGCGGTCACGGCGGCGGTGCCGCTGCTCGGCTGGCTGGGGCTGTCGCGCTCCGCCGCGGCCGAGGTGCAGCGGCTGGCGCCGCCCGCCTTCGTGCGGCGCCTGGAGGAGGAGCGGCGCTTCCGCAACGAGATGGAGCTGCTGGCGAAGATGCAGCGCGGCCTGCTGCCGCGCACCCTGCCGCGGATCGAGGGGTACGAGCTGGCCGCCCACTCGGCGATCGCCAACGAGGCGGGAGGGGATCTCTACGACGTCCTGAGCGACGACGAGGGTTTCGTCTGGATCGCGGCCGGAGACGTCGCCGGCCACGGCTACTCCTGCGCCATCGCCCAGGCGATGACCAAGGCGGCGCTCGCCAGCCTGATCGGCCGGCGGCGGACGCCGGCCGAGGTGCTGCAACGGGCGGACCGCGTGCTGCGGGCGGCCGGGTTCACCCGCAACTTCACCAGCCTCGCCCTGTTGCGGCTGCGTCCGGAGACCGGCGAGGGGCTGCTGAGCAACGCCGGCCATCCCTCTCCCGTGCTGGTTTCCGGCGGCGAGGCCACGGAGCTCGAGAGCTCATCCCTGCCGCTCGGTCTGGGCCCGCCCCGGCGCTACGCGGACCGGGCGCTCCAGATCCCTCCCGGCGCCGCCCTCGTCTTCTGCTCCGACGGCCTGTTCGAGGCCTCCGACGGCGCCGGGCGGGTCTATGGCTACGACCGCCTGCGCGAGCTGCTCCGCGGCGTGGGCGCGCAGACCGCCGACCGGATGCTGGAGACGCTGCTCGCCGACTGGCGGCGGCATCTGCGCGCGGCCCTGCCGCTGGACGACACGACGTTCCTGGTGCTGCGGCGGCGGGAGGCGAGGAGCTGATGGCGCCAGCGCCGGCCGCGAGGTCCGTCGGCTCCGGTCTCCTCGCCGCGCTCGGCGCGGGTCTGCTGGCGCTCGCCGTGGGCGCCGGCCTCGCCCTGGCGCTCCTCCCGGAGTGGCGGACCGGCACCATCCCCGGCCCTGGGCTCTTCCGCGCACGGTTCCAGGAGATCGTCCGGCGGGCCGGGTTCCGGCCGGGCCCCGACCGGCCGAGCCTCTCCCTGATCATCCGGGATTCGTCGCTGGAAGCGGCCTACTCCGGCCTCGGCGAGCAGGCGCCCGCCTGGCTCGCCGCGACCCGGTCCGGAGCCCGCGTCTCGCTGGCCCAGCCCATGCGTCTGCCGGGCGATCCCGCGGACCAGATCTTCGCCGTGGATTTCTCCCTGGACGCCAAGCCCCGCAGAGCCGTCTGGAGCGAGCTCCGCTCGCCGCTTTTCAGCCGCCTCGACGAGGGGAGATTCGTGCGCCTGGCCGGCGGTCTCGAGCGTCTGCTGCTGGCCCCCGGGGAAGCGCTCGAAAAACCGCGGAACGGGCGCCTCCTCGTGGGATCGCAGCTCTGGCGCCTGCAGGACGTCGCGGGGAGCTCCCCCGCCCAGCAGATCTCCACGCTCATCTCGCCGCCGGCCGCCATCGTCGCCGAACGGGTGCCCGCCACGGCCGGGGGCGCGGTCCCTGGAAACCCGAACGGACTATTCCTCGCCGGCCTGTTTCTCGTTCTGCCGCTGGCGATCGCCGCGCTGGTGATCTTCCTGGCGCTGCTGATCCGGTCCCGGATCGACCTGGTCAACGGCGCCGCGCTCGCCCTGATCGCCCTGCTCTCCGTGGACCCGCGCTGGCTGGAGAGCCTCCAGCGGTCGATCGGGTTCGCGGTCGTGAACCTGCTCCTCGGCGTCGCCGGCAGGGCGCTGTGGATCTTCTTCGTCTGGTCGGCCGGCGAGTCTCTGCTGCGCGCCACCGATCCCGGGTTCTCCACCAGCCTGGATACCCTGCGGCGGGGCCGCCTCGGCCCGCGGGGAGGCCGCAGCCTGCTGCTCGGCTTCGCTCTCGGGAGCGGGCTCGCCGGTGGTCGCCTCGCCCTCTACGCCCTGGCGGTCGTGCTGCCGGGGGTCTCTCCGGCGGGCTCCAGCGTTCGGGTACCGATCTTCCAGGTGGATGGAAGCCCGTTGATGGACGGCATCTGGCTCGCCGCCGGCACGACGCTGATCACCGCGCTGGCGGTGCGCTTCCTGCCCGGCCGCTGGGTCCTCCCGGCGGCGGCGCTCCTCGGCGGCTACGCGCTCTCGCCGCTCCAGCTCTTCCCCTTCCCCGCCGAATGGCTGGTGGGCGCCCTCTACGTCGGCGCGCTGGCCTGGATCTGCCGGCGGTTCGGCCTGACCACGCTGCTGTCGGCGGCCCTGATCTCCTGCCTGCTCCCCGCCGTCCTGTACGCGGGGCTGCACCTGGAGTGGATGCGGGTCTCGTTCACGCTGACCGCCCTTTTGCCGGCCCTCTTGCTGGCCTTCGGCTTCGTGGGGATCTCGCGTCCCGAGCAGGCCGAGAGCGGCAGCGAGCCGCCGCCCCCCTTCATGCGCCGCCTCGCCCAGGAGCGCCGCATCCATCACGAGGTCGGCCTGCTGGCGCGCATGCAGGAAGGACTGCTGCCGCGCGAGATGCCCCGCGTGGAGGGCTACCAGGTCGCCGCCCGCTCGGTGCTCGCCAGCGAGGCCGGCGGCGATCTCTACGACTTCCTGCGCGACGATGCGGGACGCCTCTGGATCGCCGCCGGGGACGTCGCCGGCCACGGCTACTCGTGCGCGGTGGCGCAGGCCATGGTCAAGGCCGGCCTGCTGAGCCTGGTGGAGCCGGAGGAGTCGCCCGCCGGCGTGCTGCGGCAGCTCGACCGGGTGCTGCGCAACGCCAGCACGGATCACAGCTTCACGAGCCTGTCGCTGATCCGGCTCGATCCGGCGACCGGCGGCGCCGTGCTCGCCAATGCCGGCCACCCTTATCCGCTGGTGGCGGAGTTCGGGAGGGTGACGGAGATCGAGCTCCCCGGGCTCCCCCTGGGCCGGGGCCCGGCGCACGCCTTCCCCGAGCGCGAGTTCCGGCTGCCGCCGGGCGCCGCGCTGGTGCTCTGCTCCGACGGCCTCTTCGAGGCGCTGGACCGCAACGGCAACGCCTTCGGCTTCGAGCGCGCCCGCGAGGTGCTGCGGGCGATGGGGCACCGGCCGGCCGTTGAGATCGTCGACGCCCTGCTCAACGACTGCCGCCGGCACCTGGGAGACGAGCCGGCGCCGGACGACGTGACGGTGGTGGTGGTGAAGCGGGGGTGAGTGGTACCCTAGTATCCGCCATGGATTTCGACTACAGCCGGTACATCGCTCAGGACCCCGGGATCTGCGGCGGAGAGCCGGTGGTCCGATCGACCCGCGTTCCCGTGCGAACGGTGCTCGCCAGTCTCGCGGAGGGCTCCACGGTGGACGAGATCCTGCAGGATTTCCCCTCCCTCTCGGAAGAGAGCGTCCGGGCCATCATCGCTTTCGCCGCCGCTTCAGCATCGGAGGACCTCCCCATCCGGGGAGTCCCCGCCTTCCGTTGAAAATCAAGCTCGACGAAAACCTTCCCTTCACCCTGGCCCCGCACCTCCGGGGTCTGGGTTATGACGTCGATACGGTTTTCGATGAGGATCTCGTCGGACGGGATGACGGAGAGATCTGGAAGGCGGCTCAGGCGGAGGGAAGATTCCTGATCACTCAGGATCTCGATTTCTCGGACGTCAGGAAGTTCGCTCCGGGGTCGCACCACGGCCTTCTTCTTCTCCGCCTGCGCGATCCTGGACGCGAAACCCTGGCGGCGGTCGTCCGGGAGATCTTCGCGTCTCAGAACGTCGGAGACTGGGCGCGTTGCTTCGTCGTGGCCACGGAGCGGAAGATCCGGATTCTGCGACCCGAAAAGCGTTGATCGAGGATCAACCCTTCTTCCGCTCCCGCCGCTGCCCGAACAGCATCTTCTGCTCCAGCAGCCCGCGCTGGGCGCGGTAGAAGGCTTCGAGGAAGCGGCGCGGCGGCACCTGCCAGCGCTCGCGGGGCCAGCCGATCTTGAGCTTGATCTTCTCGCTGACCTCGTCGAGGATGCGCCCGTCCAGCGTGCCCTGATCGTCGCGCCGCAGGAGATCCTCCAGCACCTGCAGCTCGTGGACGCCGTAGATGTCGAGCTGCTCGCGCGTGAAGGGAAACTCCTCGTCCGGCCGCGCCGGGGGCGCAACCGCCGCCGACCGCTGGACCACCGCGCGCGCCGGCTGCCCGCGGTCGGCGAGATCCGACAGCAGCATCGTGGCCGGCGCCTTGACGACCAGCGTGCCCGCCACCATGTCGCCGCAGCGCAGGCGGTCCTGGTTGAGCAGCGGCATCAGGGCGAAGACCAGCAGCCAGACCACGGCGAGCAGCCGTCCCCAGCCCGGCGCCTCGGGCAGCATCTGCTCCGGGGCGAGGAGCGCCACGGCCGGCAGGTTGAGCTCCAGGTTCCGCATCAGATTGCGGGCGAAGATCGCCTCCGCCGTCAGCGGCCCGCCGTCGCGCGAGATCACCCGCAGCCCCATCCGCCGCTTGCCGAAGGTGGTGCCGCCCCGGTGCACCTCGAAATAGATGAAGTAGAAGTTCCACAGCAGGAAGCCGACGACGATCGCGAAGGAGACCCCCAGTCCCCACAGCCCCGCCATGGCGCTGAGGGCCGCCAGGGCCCAGACCGCCACCGTCCCGAGCACGATCAGCAGCATGTCGAACAGGAACGCGGCGGCGCGGTCCCCCGCCGGCGCCACCACGAAGGGGAGCGACACCCCTTCCGGCGTCAGCACCTGGTGGATGCGGGGCTTGTCGAGGGAGATGGCGCTCATGCCGCTTTCCCCTTCAGGGACCTTTCGCCGCGGCCCACGGCGAGGAAGTACCAGGTCCAGAAGACGAGGGTGACGGCGGCGAGCGAAAACCGGACGCCGACGTCCTGCACGGTCTGGCGGAAGATCCCCTCGATCATGCCAGCCGCCAGGAACATCACGACGGCTCCCATGGCCAGCAGCGAGATCTCCCTCCCGCGCAGGGCGAGGTTGCGCAGCCGCGTGTGCCGGCCGGGGAAGACCAGCGCGGCGCCGATCACCATGCCGGCCGCGCCGCACAGGCAGACGGCGCTGAGCTCGGTGACGCTGTGGGGGAGCACCCAGGCCCAGAACTCCCCGCCCAGACCCCGCGACTCGTAGAGCGCCGCCATGGCGCCGAGCATCAGACCGGTCGAGAACAACAGATAGATCACCGGCACGCCGGCGGCGAAGCCGAGGGCGAAGCAGAGCATGCCCACCTTGGAGTTGTGGGTGAAGAGGAAGGTCGCGAAGATGGAGAGCGGCACCCCGCCGCCCTTGCCGTAGAGGACCTCCCGCAGCTCCTGGGTGGAGGCGGTGGGCGTCCGTCCCTGCGCCATCTCGCCCACGAAGCTGTAGTAGCGCTCGGGATCCGCCTTGGTCATCTGGTAGCCGGTGAGCGTGCCGAGCCCCAGCAGCAGGTAGGCGGCGATGACGAAAGCGGCGTAGCGGCGCACCACCCAGGGGAAGTTGAAACGGAAGAACTCCGCGATCGCCTCCCCCGCCCGCCGCTTGGCGCCGTAGACGCAGACGTAGGCGCGGGCCACCAGCCCGTTGAGGTAGTCGAGCAGGTTCTTGTCGAGGCTGATCGCCGTCGCCACCGAGAGCGCGCTGACCGCGCTGCGGTAGAGGATGGGCAGGCGGTTGAGCTCCTCCGGCGTCAGGCTCGGCAGGCCGCTCCGGTCCACCCGCGCCAGCAGGCCCTCGAGCTCCCGCCAGGCGGCCTCGCGTTCGCGGCGGAACTGGGCGGATTTCAGCACGAAGCCGGACATGCGTCAGATCCGCTCCCGCCGCTTGATCTCGAGATAGGCGTTGATCAGCCGCATCGTCACGGCCGCCGGAGCGGCGTCGATCGGATGGACCCCCAATCGCCGCAGGCGGCGCAGCACGACCTCGCGGTCGCGCAGGAGCCCCCCCGCCACCACCGCCCGGTTGAGCTCCAGCAACCCTTCGGGGACGGCGGCCACGGTGGCCGCGAGCCCCGGGTCCTGGAGGGCGACGAAGACCACCAGGTGGCGCCGGGAGAGGCGGTCGAGGTTCTCCACCATCAGCTCGGCGGAGATGGTGTCCACGAAGTCGGTCAGCACCACGATCAGCGACCGCCGGGAGAGCCGCTGGCCGATCGCGGTCAGGCCCAGCGTGAAATTGGTCTCGCGGTCCGAATAATCCACCTGTGCCGCCACCTGGCCGAGGACCTCGAAGCCCCGCAATCCCCCCTTCGGCTCGACGTAGAGCCCCGGGCGGGCATCGAAGGTGGCGAGCCCGACGCGGTCGCCGGCCCGCAGCGAGACGTAGGCGAGGAGCAGCGCGGCGTTGACGGCGTGGTCCACCTTGGGGATGCCGGCCAGCGGCTCGCACATCAGGTGGCCGGTATCGATCGCGATCACCACCTGATGGTTGCGCTCGGCGCGGAACTGGCGTGCCACGAGCTTCTTGTGGCGGGCCGACGCCTTCCAGTCGATCGAGCGGTGATCGTCTCCCGGCGCGTGCTCGCGCAGCGAATCGAACTCGGTGCCGTCCCCTTTGTACCGCTCGATCTTCAGGCCGGCGCGGAACTCGCGGTCGTTCAGGAAGCGCAGCGCCACCGCCTTGACCGGCCGTACGTTGGGCACCACCGGCGCCTGCCGCCGGAGGTCCACCCGCGCGATGGAATCCACCAGCCCGAGCGGCCCGGAGAAGCGCACCCAGGCGCGTTCGACCACGATGCGGCCGCGGCGGAGAGGGACCAGCCGGAAGCGCAGCACGGCGCCGCCCGCGGCGGCCCGCGCGCGCAGCGGCGGCTGCGGCGCCAGGCGGTCCGAGAGATCGACCGCCACCGACAGGCGGAGCGGCCGGGCCGACGGCACCCGCACCGTGAGCACGGCCTCCTCCTCCTCGCCGATGTAGAGCGTTCCCGGCATCTCCACCGAGCAGGCGACCTGCCGCCGGCGCGGCGCCCACAGGGCATCCGCCCCCATCACCAGCGCCAGCAATCCCAGGTACGCCGGCCAGAACGGCCACAGCCGCGCGTTCACGATCACCGGCAGCAATGCCACGGGAAGGCCCAGCACGGCGAGCAGAATGGCGCGGCGGGTGGGCCTCATCGCGGCGCCGGCACCTGCGAGAGGATCTGGTCGAGCACCTGGTCCGCTCCCAGGCCGTCGACCTCGGCGCTGGGGGAGAGCACCACGCGATGGCGCAGCAGCGGCTTGACGAGGCCCTTGACGTCGTCCGGGATCACGAACTCGCGCCCCTCGAGCACGGCGGCGGCCCGCGACGCGGCGGCCAGCATGTTGGCCGCGCGCGGGCTGCCGCCGTACTGGAGGGCGGGATGGTTGCGGGTGGCGCGGATGAGGTCGACCACGTAGGCGACCGTCTCGTCGGCCAGGCGGATGCCGGAGACCACCTGGCGCACCCAGGTGACGAAGCGCAGGTCGCAGAGCGGCGCGAGGCCCAGGGCGGCCAGGTTCGGCATCGCCGTCTGGTGGCCGTGGGTCTTGACCATGGCCAGCTCCTCGTCGCGCGCGGGATAACCGATCAGGATCTTGAACAGGAAGCGGTCGAGCTGCGCCTCCGGCAGCGGGTAGGTGCCCTCCTGCTCGATCGGGTTCTGGGTCGCCACCACCATGAAGCCGGACGACAGCGGATGCGACGTGCCGTCGATCGTGATCGTGCGCTCCTGCATGGCCTCCAGCAGCGCCGCCTGGGTCTTCGGCGGCGTGCGGTTGATCTCGTCGGCGAGCAGGAACTCGGTGAACAGCGGCCCCTTGGTGAGGGTGAAGGCGTTGGTCTGGAAATTGAACAGATTGGTGCCGATCAGATCGCCCGGCATCAGGTCGGGCGTGAACTGCACCCGCTTGAAATCGAGCTTGACGCAGGTGGCGAAGGCGCGTGCCAGCAGGGTCTTGCCCGTCCCCGGCGGCCCCTCGAAGAGCAGGTGCCCCTCGGAGACCAGCGCCACCATCATCAGGTGGATGGCCTCCTCCTGGCCGATGATCACGCGGCCGATCCGCTCCCGCAGCGCCGCGCCCAGCTCGCGAACCTTGTCGATCTCAATTGCCATTCGTCATCTCCCATCGCCAGTCATGGAGCCGCCGGGCGAGCCGCGCCGCCATCTCCTCGCCGCGCCGGCCCGGCGGCAGGCTGCGGATCCTCCCCTCCAACTCGGCGAGGCTCAGGCTCTCCCGGCCCGACCGGTGGGCCTCGGTGAGCCGCTGCAGCCGGGCGAGCCGCTCGTTCCCGGCCAGGTCGGGCGGCAGAAAGTAGTGGGCGGCGACGGCGCGCGTCGTCTGCCGGAAATAGCGCAGCAGGCTGTCGGCGGCGTGGCCGCCGCCCGCCAGGAGCTTCGCCGTGTTGTCGATCAGGATCTCCTTGCCGGCCGCCAGCGCCGCCGCCGGCGGCAGGGGCTTGCCGAACCGCCCCATGCCGGCCCACAGCACGAAGCCGAGCAGCAGGAGCGATTGCAGCAGCCCGAGCACCATCGGGAAGCGCAGGGACTCGGCGAGCAGTCCCTCGGAGCGGCTGAAGCCGTGGATCGTCTCGTCGAAGGCGACGCCGCTCGCTCCCAGGTCCCAGGACAGGAAGTCGTAGATCGCCCGGGCGTTGTCGCCCCGGCCCAGCCCCTGGTTGTTGAGGATGTCCGGATCGGCGATCAGGTAGGTCGCCGGCTCGGCCTTGAGCCGGGCGATGAGATAGCCGCCGGGGCACTCCAGGAGCGGCTCCAGGCCGGGCGCCGGCTTCAGGAGATCGACGGGATCGGCGTCGACGCTCAGCTCCGGCCGGGAGAGCGCCTGGCCCGGGGAGCAGCGCAGGCCGCCGCGGGAACGGACCAGCTCGAACGTCTTCCCGGCGAAAGCCCTGGCCACTCGCTCGATCTCCGGGAGCGGCTCGAGATCCACGTCGGAGAGCCACTCCGGCTGGTCCTTCTGCGGCGGTCCCGGGGCCCACTTGGGAAGGACGAGCACCAGCGGCGCGCCGAGGTCCCGGGCCTGCTGGCGCAGCTCCTTCAGCCGCCGCGTTTCCAGGGGCTCGGCCAGGATCAGCGGATGCCTGGGCCCCAATCCTCCCCCCGCCGGGGACTGGCGTGACACCACGCCGAGCCCCATCGCGCGCAGGAAGTCGGCCAGCGCGCGATGCCCGAGCGCGCTGTAGGAGAAGGTGTTGGCCTCCGGCGTGGGGCGCCGCTCCAGGTCCCGGCCATAGACCCCGAGCAGCGCGGCGGCGACGAACGAGACGGCCACGCTGCCGACGATCCACGCCAGCGTCCGCCGCGAGAAGCCCCCTTCGAGCTCGGCGGAATCGTCCAAGGGGATCAAGCCGGCCTCCGGGTGAGGGCGCGGAAGCGGTCGAGATTCCGCTCGTAGTCCTCGCGGCCCACGGCGGCGCCGCCGAAGAGCGACAGCTCCACCGTGCGCACCAGCTCCGTGAACGCCTCCCGCGTCTCGGGGCCGAGCGGCAGCAGCCGCACCAGCTCGCGGCTGGTGCGGGAGGGCTGGACGGCGATCCGGGAACGCTCCGCGAAGTGACGGATCGCCGCCAGCAGCAGGGCGTGGACCGCCTCGGCGTAGCGCCCTTCGGCGGCCAGGCGGGAGGCGTCCGCGAAGTCGGGCTCCCGCTCCGGGACGGCCGCCGCCTGGGCTTCCGCGGGGCCGCCCTCCGGAAGGGCGGGCCGCCGCCGCTCCACGATCATCTGGGCGATCCCGACCGCGATCAGGACGGCCACCACGGCGAGCAGGACGATGAAGATCACCTTGGCGAGGAAGGCACCCGCCCCCAGAGCGGGCAGGCTGACCGCCGGCGCGGGCACCCCGCTCCGCAACCTGAAACCCTTTCCCGGGACGTCGAGACCGGAAAGATCCTCGTGGGACGGCAGCGCGCGCTGGAAGCGAGGGTCCGCGAGCACCGCCCGCGCCGTTGCCCGGACCTCGCCCGGACCGGCGGCGGCCGGCTGCGCTCCCGCCGGCGCCACACCCAGAAGGGCGGCGCCGGCGAGGAGCAGAGCCGGGAGGAGCCGTCCCCCGGCCCGGCGCTCAGGCGAAGACCGCTGCGATCTGGTCAACGTCGATCGATTCTTTGACGTCGCGCAGGCGGTAGTACATCACGGCCGCCGCCGTGGCCGAGAGGCCGACGACCAGCATGGAGCTCAGGTCCGTGAGGATCAGGTGCAGGGAATGGTTCTTCAGCGAGACGAGATTCACCAGCAGGATGATGCCGATCTCGAGCAGGCCCAGCACGAAGAGCACGCTGAAGATGTCGCCCCGGAAGCCGTCGGTCAGGAAGGCGCTGCGGTTCATCGCGTCGGAGATCCCGCCCCGCTCGGTGACCGCGGCGGGGATCGACACCGCCCAGCGCAGGCTCAGGATAAGCCCGGGAATGATGCAGACGATCAGCCCGAGCCAGATCGCGATTCCCTGCACGATGGCGAGGCCCAGGATGGGGAGCAGCGACGACAATCCCCGGCTCAGACAGTCGCCGATCGAGGTCTCCGCTCCCCGCATCTGCTGGAAGACGCCGTAGGTGATCACCGCCGTGGCGAAATAGCGGCAGATGACCGAGACCGCCAGGACCAGGAAAACGGGAGAGAGCGCGGTCAGGGAGGGCTTCCCCTGCGCCGCCACCAGGCTCGAGGTATATCCCTCCAGGATATAGAGCGGCGCCAGGGCGAGCGCGGCCAGCACGGCGAACGGCAGGAAATTGGCGAAGTAGATGGAGAACGTCTGGCCGAGGACGCTGCCGACCCCGAAGTCGCCATGGGCCACGCCGAACGCCGGGGCCCGGCCCACGCCCGCCATGCTCCCCGTGGGCGGGATGGGAGGCGGCGGCGGACCGCCATAGACCGCGCCGCCGGCACCCACCGGCACGGGATCTCCGTAGAGCGTCCCCGCGCCGCCCGCCATCGCGGCCACGGGAAGGGGCGGGACGCTCATCGTCGCGTCACCGAAGGGCGGCGGCGCGGCGGCCGGGGTGGGCGGGGTGGGTGGGGAGCCTGGAGCCGTCAGCGGAGGCCGCAGGGCCGCCGCTCCCAGGGCGGGACCCTTGTAGCGGTCGACGATGATGCCGCAGCGCATGCACTCAGGACTGTCGGGCTGCTCGAATCCACACTTGGGGCAGATCATGGCGGCGATCCTCCGTTTCATAGGAGTTGTCGCGCGCCGGCATTCCATTTCACGCCTGGCGCGGCATCGTCCCTGTTCCCGGTCGCTGTTGGTCCGGATCGTAGACCGCCGCCGGAGGGGCGTCAAGAAACGAAGCGGGCGGCGAGGTGTAGGATTCGCTGATGGAACCCGATCCGCCGTCCTACACCATCCCCGCCGGCGTGGACATCGGTCACGCCCACCTGAAGGTCGCCGATCTGGACCGCGCCCTGGCGTTCTACGTCGGCGTCCTCGGCTTCGAGCTGACGTCGCGCTTCGGCACGCAGGCCGCCTTCGTCTCGGCCGGCGGCTATCACCACCACATCGGGCTGAACACCTGGGAGAGCCGCGGCGGCTCGCCGCCGCCCCCCGGCCGCACCGGCCTGTACCACGTCGCCATCCGCTATCCGACGCGCGAGGCGCTGGGCGCCGCCGTGCGGCGCGTCCTCGCCGCCGGAGTCGAGCTCCAGGGCGCCGCGGACCACGGCGTCAGCGAGGCCATCTACCTGGCCGATCCGGACCACAACGGCCTCGAGCTGTACTGGGACCGGCCGCGCGAGCGGTGGCCGCGGGCGGCGGACGGCTCGCCGCTCATGTACACCGAGCGCCTGGACCTCGAGGACCTGCTGCGGAGCGCGGCGGAGTGACGGCGGGGTGACAGCGGGACCCTTTGGGAGTACGATCGCTCCGAAGTCCTCACCATTCATTTGACAGAGCTGATGTCCTCACTGCGCCCGCCGAGGCGGACGAGAAAGGATGCAACGATGGCGAGTCGCTTTCAGCATTCGGGATGGGCTGTGATCCTCCTCGCCGCGGCTTCCCTGGCCGCGCTCCCCCGCCCCGCGGCGGCCCAGCTCCAGTTCTCCTCGGCGGACGGCAAGCAGAGCTTCAAGATCGGCGTCCTCGGCCAGCTCCAGGCCGAGAGCATCGAGAACGCGGATCTCAAGCAGGACACCTCCAACAACCTTTTCCTCCGCCGCATCCGCCTGCTCGGAAACTTCAAGCTGTCCGACGACCTGACGGTGTTCTTCGACACCGACACCCCCAATCTCGGCAAGGGCAACCCGGACGGCACCAAGAACAACGCCGACATCTTCATCCAGGACTTCATCGTCACGTACGCCTTCAGCAAGGCTTTCCAGCTCGACGGCGGCATGCTGCTGATGGCGCAGAGCTACAATCACAATCAATCGGCGGCGACCCTGATGGCGGTGGACTTCGCTCCCTACACCTTCATCGAATCGGTGCCGCTCACCGCGCGCACCGGCCGTGACTACGGCGTCCAGGCGCGCGGCTATCTGGGCGACGATCACCTCGAGTACCGCGCCGGCGTCTTCCAGGGGCTGCGCGGGACGAACAACACCAACGCCTTCCGCTACGCGGGGCGCCTCGCCTACTACGTGTTCGGTCCCGAGACCACCTATTTCTATCGCGGCACCTCGCTGGGCAAGATCCAGACGCTCTCGATCGGCGGCAGCTTCGATCGCCAGCAGGACTACAAGCAATACGGCGCCGATCTCTTCTGGGACCAGCCGATCGCCGGCGGCGACGGCCTGACGATCCAGGCCGACTACAACAAGGTGGACGGCGACGTCTTCATCCCCGCCCTTCCGAAGCAGACCAACACGATGGTCGAGGCGGGCTACTACTTCCACAATATTCATCTGCAGCCCTATATCCAGTACGCCCAGCAGAACTTCGACGCGGCCACCCGGCCGGACGAGAAGCGGACTCAAGGGGGACTCGCCTTCTACTTCAACGGCCACAACTCCAACCTGAAGCTCGCCTGGACGAAGATCGACAAGGACGGTGCCAAGAAGCGCAACCAGTACGTTTTGCAATACCAGGTCTTCCAGTTCTGAGAATTCGAACCAAGGGGGGATACTTATGAGTGTTGCGACGCCTGCCACCGATCCGGCCGTCCTCCAAGTCTCGCCACAGGAAGAGCGGAGGGTCATCTTCGCCTCCTCGCTCGGCACCGTGTTCGAGTGGTACGACTTCTACCTCTACGCGACCCTGGCGCCCTTCTTCGCCGCCCTGTTCTTCCCCAAGGGCAACGACACCGCGGCCCTCCTCTCGGCCTTCGCCACCTACGCGGCCGGTTTCCTGGTGCGGCCGTTCGGCGCCCTGGTGTTCGGGCGCCTGGGGGACCTGGTCGGACGCAAGTACACGTTCATGGTGACCATCGTCGTGATGGGCGCCTCGACCGTGCTGGTCGGGTTCCTCCCCACCTACGCCTCGATCGGCGTCCTGGCGCCGATCCTCCTGGTGACGCTCCGCCTGCTCCAGGGCCTGGCCCTCGGCGGCGAGTACGGGGGCGCGGCGACCTACGTGGCCGAGCATGCCCCGCAGGGGAGGCGCGGTTACGCCACGAGCTGGATCCAGACCACGGCGACCCTCGGCTTCTTCCTCTCGCTGCTGGTCATCGGCCTCTGCCGCGTCAAGCTGACCCCCGAAGCGTTCAAGGACTGGGGCTGGCGGGTGCCGTTCGTGCTCTCGCTCCTGCTCCTCATCTTCTCGATCTACATCCGGGCACGGCTGAACGAGTCGCCGGTCTTCCAGCGGATGAAGGCGCAGGGCAAGGGCTCGACGTCGCCGCTCACCGACAGCTTCCTCCGCTATCCGAACAACAAGTACGTGCTGCTCGCCCTGTTCGGCGCCACCGCCGGCCAGGGGGTGGTCTGGTACGCGGGGCAGTTCTACGCCCTCTTCTTCCTCACCATCACGCTCAAGCTCGACTTCCTGAAGGCCTACGCCCTGGTGGGGGCCGCGCTCCTGCTCGGGACGCCGTTCTTCGTCATCTTCGGCGGGCTCTCCGACCGCATCGGCCGCCTCAAGATCATCCTCCTCGGCTGTCTGCTCGCGGCGCTCACCTACTTCCCGCTGTTCAAGGGGCTGACCCACACCGTCAACCCGGCGCTCGAGGAGTTCCAGAACAGCCATCCGGTGAGCGTGGCGGCCACGGACTGCCACTTCCACGTCTTCGTCCTGCCCGGCACCAAGTTCACGGATTGCGACAAGGCGAAGGACTTCCTCACCAAGTCGGGCCTCTCCTTCACCTCGCAGCCCGCTGAGCCGGGCCAGACGGTGACGACGAAGATCGGCAACTCCACGCTGACCGGCTGGGACGAGGACAAGTACAAGACCGCCCTGAAAGCCGAGGGGTATCCCGCGGCGCCCGATCCGGCGCGGATCAATTACGGGATGACCCTGCTGATCCTCTGGATCCTGGTGATCTACGTCACCATGGTCTACGGTCCGATCGCCGCTTTCCTGGTGGAGCTGTTCCCGACCCGGATCCGCTACACCTCGATGTCCTTCCCGTACCACATCGGCAACGGCTGGTTCGGCGGCATGCTGCCGCTCCTCGCCACCGCCATGGTGGCCCGGGCCGGCAACATCTACTACGGCCTCTGGTATCCGGTGGTCGTCGCCGTCCTGACCGTGATCATCGGCACCCTCTTCCTGCGCGAGACCAAGGACCAGTCGATCCTCGACTGACCGGACGCACGCCGCACCGCCGTACCCCCGCCGGGCGTCAAGCCCGGCGGTTTTGTTTCGCGACAACCGAACGCCATGAATCCAGCGAGCTCTTCCACGATCGCGTTTCCTTCGAAGGTCGACCGCTGGATCGTCTGGCTGATGGCCCTGCCGCTCGGAGTCTCGGCGGCCGTGGTGACCTCGGCCCTGCTCGCCTCGCCGCCCCTCCCCGCGGCGCTCCTGATCGTAGGCGTGGAGACCCTGGTTCTAGGCTTCATCGCCTGGGGCTTCCGGAGCACGCGCTACCTGGTGACCGGCCGGGAGCTGGTCGTCCGCTCGGGCCCGTTCCGCTGGCGGATCGAGATCTCCGGTATCGAGTCGATCCGCCCGTCGAGGAGCCCCATAGCGTCCCCCGCGCTGTCACTGGACCGTCTCGAAATCCGCTATGGCGGCGGGCGCATGCTGCTGATCTCGCCGCGGGACCGGGAGGGGCTTCTGGCGGCGGTCGTGGCGCGCTCCCGGAATCTCGTCCGGGCGGGGGACCAGGTGCGGCGGGACGAGCCGCTCCTCGGTCCAGACCGGAGCGCGGCGCCCCGCAACTTTCAGTAGAATGCGTCAATGAACACAAGCTCCACGCCGCCAGCCCTCGATCTGCTCCGGTCGGCCCGGAAGGTGGGGCTCGTTCTCTCCGGCGGCTCGTCGCGGTGCGCGTTTCAGGTGGGGGTCATCGAGGTCCTGATGGAGCTGGGGATCCGCCCGGGCCTCTCGGTCGCCGTCTCGGGCGGCGCCTGGAACGGGGCGGCGATCTCGGCGGGCACGGTCTCCCGCCTTCGCCACTACTGGCGCGCCTTCGTGCGGATGCCCCGCTTCGACATCCGCAACCTGGTGCGCCACCATTCTCCCTACCGGTATCCCGAGATGCACCGGCGCACCTTCAGCCGCTACGTGGGCGTCGAGCGGCTCCGGAGGCCCGAGGCGCCGCCGCTCTGGGTGGGCGTCACCCGGCTGCGCGACCGCAAAGCGACGTTCTTCGACGCGCGGACGGTCGAGGACCCGCTGGCCCTCTGCCTGGCCTCGAACTACGTGCCCCCCTTCTACACCCACGCGCCCCGCATCGACGGCGAGCGCTACGGCGACGGCGGACTGGCCGACAACTTTCCCTACGAGAAGGCGTTCGCCGAGGGGTGCGACGCCATCGTCCTGGTCACCATGAAGGGGGAGAGCGAGGGCGGCCTCTATCGCAATCCCCACGAGCCGGACCATGTGATCCCCTCGCCCTTCCGCGAGCGGACGGTGGTGATCCGGCCCCGGCACCGCCTCCCCTGCGCCTTCATCGAGAACCGCTGGGAGGTGCTGCGCCCGATCATGGACCTCGGCCGCCTGCGGGCCCGCGAGGTGCTGCTCGGGGAATACCACAGCGAGACCGAGGTGCGGGCCGAGATGGGGACCGCGGCCATCTTCCTCCGGCGGCTGCTGATGACGCGCGTCCTCGCCGCCTCCGCGGCCCGCCGCCGGCCCACGCCGTAGCCGCCCCGGCGGCTTAATGTAGTCCGTAATCTTGGGTCCCTAGACTCTCTTCCAAGGCAAGGACAAAAACTCTCCGGGTTGGCGCGGGCGAGGCGCGCGAGGGGTGGAGCTCCCCACAGGGAGCGCCGCCCTCTCAAGGCGCGCCTCAGCGTCCCGGCGGCTTCTGCGGCGGCTTCTTCTGCGGCGGCGTTGGCGGCACGCTGCCCACGGGCGGCCGGGGCTCCGGCACGCAGGGCACGGCGAAGCTCCGGTGACCGTCGCGGCCGACGCTGCGGACGGCGAAGTACTCGTTGTCGGTGCTGGTGTTCTCCAGCGCGACCTGACCGGGCCGGTCGACCGTGCGCAGCACGTGCCAGCGCGGGTCCGTGGTCTCCCGCCGCAGGATCTCGAACCCCTTGCGCTGCGGATCGTCCGGCGCCTGGACGTCGATCCGGGCGGCGGGGGTGACGGCGCCCGAGAGCACGGCCGCGCTCGGCGGCGCCGGGGCCGCGGCCAGCTCGCCGAGGAGGAGCTGGTTGAGGGATGCCACCGCGGCGACGAAGGGAAAATCCATGTACCGGATCAGGTCGCCGTACTGGACGCCCTTCTCCACCCGCACGTCCTGGTGCTGGTGGTCGTAGTTCTCCAGCGGCTCGGTGATGCGGATCGCCGGCAGCCCTGCCTCCGCGAACGGCAGATGATCGCCGCCGCGGCCGAAACGGTCGTGCCGGAAGACGAGCCGCACGCGGCCCGGTCCGGCCAGCTCGTCGAGCCGGCGCGCCATCTGCCGGCCGGGAGACTCGACGCCGTCAGGGCCCCCCTCGCTGAAGACGCGCGGCCGGCGGTCCTGCGAGCCGTTGGTGGCGCCGACGATGTCGTCGGTGATCATCCCGCCCACCTCGTAGCCCTGCTGGGCCAGCCACTCCTTCAGGCGCTTGGCGCCCAGCAGGCCCTGCTCCTCGCCGGCCACGGCGGCGAAGACCAGGGTGCCGCGGAATCCCTGCGGCTTCACAGCCATCGCCTGGGCCGAGAGGATCGAGACGATCACCCCCGAGGCGTCGTCGTCCGCGCCGGGCGCGTCGGACTTGGAGTCCATGATGTCCGAGGCCCGCGAGTCGAGGTGGCCGGAGACGACGTAGGCGGTCTTCCGGCGGACGGGATCGGTGCCTTCGAGAATGGCGTAGACGTTCTCCATCGGCACGGCCGCGTTGCCGGTGCGCGGCGCGGTGGTCTCGTACTTGTCCACCACGACCTTGAGCCGCCCGCCGCTCTGCGCGGCGATCTCGTTGAGCCGCCGCACGACCGCGTCCCGCCCACAACCGATCCCCCGCCTGGGATCGGTCCACGACGACATCGAATGGCGCGTGCCGCAGGCCACCAGCTCGGTGTCGATGGCCCGGGCCTCGGCAGCGGGACCGGAGGAGCGGGGAGCCGACGTCGCGGCGGAGGCGGGGATCGCCAGGCTCAGGAGGGTGGAGACGATCGCGAAGACGCGCGGCAGGGCCATGCGGGCTCCTTTCGAGGTGGCGTGCATCTTACCGGAGGGCGCCGGCAAGGACAAAAGGGACAGCAGGGACGACAGGGGCTTCAGGGACGAGGATCCCGGAGGCCGGTCTGGGCCCGCTGAGCCAGGCCCCGGAACCCGCGGACCTCGGCGTTGCGCCGGACCTCCTGGAGGGTGGAGCTCGCCCCGGCGGGATCCCCGGTCTGCGCTTGCAGAAGGCCGAGCGCGAGACGGGCCTCCAGACCGGAGAGCACCGCGCCGGTGCGGTCGGATTCCCGGATCGCCCAGCGCAGCAGATCCAGGGCCGCCGCCGCGTCGCCGGCCGCAGCGCGGACGGGCGCCACGGCCGTGGCGACGGCGATCCGCAGCTCGAGATCCTCCCCCGCCTCAGCGACCCCGAGAGCCTGGTCGGCGGCGCTCTTGGCCGGGGCGAGCCGGCCTTCGGCGAGGAGGGCCTGGGAGAGACGGGCGAGAGCGCGGGCGCGGTAGCCGGCCATCTCGCGCTTGCCGTACCAGTCCGCCGCCTCGGTGGCGAGGCGGGCGGCTTCCTGGGGGTTGCCCTGGAGCCGGTCCAGGGTCGAGAGGTCGAGCCGCACCTCGGCCGCCGCGAGGTCCTCGCCGTCCTGGACGCGGGCGCGGAGCGCCTCCTCGAGCCGCCGGTGGGCGTTGGCGAGATCCCCCTCGTCCAGGCTCCAGCGGGCCTGCCCGTGGAGGGCGGCGGCGGCGAGACGGCGGGAGCCGATGTCGCGGGCGAGCGCCATCTGCTCGCCGCCCAACCGCTTGGCCTCGGCGAGGTTGCCGAGCCGCTCCTGGACCTGCGCGAGCTGGCCGATTACCTCGGCGGCGCCGATCCGGTCCTCCCCCTTGCGCTTGGTGGCCAGGGACTGCGCGAATCGCCGCTGGGCTTCCGGCAGGTCTCCCAGCCGCATCACCGCGTCGGCCGAGGCGGCCTGCATCGTGGAGCCGCGCACCGTATCGCCGACCTGGCGCAGGATCTCCGCCGCCTGTTCCTGGAGCCGCAGGGCTTCCTTGAGCGAACCCTGCAACGCGAGAACCTGGCCCTGGAAGCTGAGCGACTGCCCCTCGTCGATGCGGTTCCCGGTCTGCCGGCTGGTGGCGAGCACCGTCTCGAACCGCTGCCGGGCGCCGGCGAGGTCGCCCCGCGCCAGCAGGATGGCGCCGATGGCGTCGGTCGCCTGCGCCGCCAGCAGCCGGTCGCCGTCGGCGGTGAAGGTGGCGAGGGCCTCCTCCAGCAGCGGCTGGGCCCGCGGCAGGTCTCCGATGTCCCGCTCGAGAATCCCCAGGTTTCCCTTCTGGATCGCCAGCCCCTGGGTGCTGCCGATCCGCTGCAGGGTGGCGAAGGAGGTCTGGTACATCTTCTCCGCGTCGATGAGCCGCCCCTGCTCGTGGAGCGCCACGCCGAGATGGGTGAGGGCGAGGGCCACCGAGGACTGGTTCCCGGCCTTGTCGAAGAGATCGCGGGCCTGCTCGAACAGGGGGATCGCCTCGCGGCAGCGGCCGACCAAGAGGAGGCTGTCGCCCTGGAGCATCAGCGCCTGCGCCAGGACCTGGGTCTCCCCCGCCCGGCGCCCCTTCTCCTCGGCGCGCCGGGCGGCCTGCATCTGGACGGGGAAGTTCGAGAGGCGCTTGGCGATCTCCGCCTCGGCGAGGTCGACGCGCGGATCGACGCCCGCCGGCGGCGGCAGCTTGCGCATCTCCGCCACCGTCGCCAGGGCCTCGGGACCGCGGCCGGCGGCGGAGAGGGCTCCCGCGAGCCGCAGCCCATACTCCAGGTTGTCCGGATAGAAGGTCCACAGCGAGCGGTAGATCTCGCTCGCCTGCGCCCAGTCCTTGCGGGCCTCGTGGGAGCGCGCCTCGATCGCCAGCCGGTCCCCCTTCGGCAGGGAGGCCGCGAGCCGCACCGCCTTCTCCGCCTCCTCGCGCGCCTTGGCGTCGTCGCCCAGCCCCATCCACGAGAGCGAGAGGGAGGAATGGATCACCGCCGAGCCGGGATCGACCGAGGAGGCCAGTTGCAGCAGGTTGCGGGCGCCCCGCGGATCGAAGGCGCGGAGCCGGATCAGCCCCTCGGCGTAGAGGCGGGCCGCCTCCGGGCTGGTCGGCAGCAGCGCCTGCGCCGCCCGCGCCTCCGCCGGCGAGGGCTGGGACCACCCGAGCGTGCGCCGCAGCCGTCCGCCGATCCGCGACACCAGATCGAACAGGCCCTCCTCCTTGCCCACCTCGGCCAGGAAGGCCACCGTGTCGCCGCTGGACGCGTTCACCACCCGGAGATCGATCCGCAGGTCGCCATTCCCGCTCTCCCCCAACGAGAGGTAGGACCCGACGACGACGAGGTCGGCGCCCAGCCGCTCGTGGATCTGCTGCAGGGTCTCGCCGCTCAGACCCTCGGTGTAGGGCACCACGACGGTCTGCTTCAGACGGGCGACCTCCTCGCCCGACACCATCCGCAACCGGGAGCCGGCCGACAGCTCGGTGATCAGCATCTCGGAGAGCGCGGTGGAGAGCCAGGCCTCGTTGCGGTTTCCCGAGAGGTTCCGGAACCCCATCACCGCCACCGTCGGCCGGAGGGTGGCCGTGGCGGGGGCGGAGCCGCCGCCGCCCTGTCCCAGAGAGCGGCGGAGCGAATCCTTGTAAAAAAGGACGATCCCCACCGCTGCCAGCGCCGTCACGAACCCCAGGACCAGCCCGGCGGCCAGGAACCGCCGCCGTCCGCGGGGAGGGGGAGGGCTCTGGACGAGGGTGGAGTCGAGCGGGTCCGGAGGGACGGGGACCGGACCGGTCTCCAGGGTGCTGGAGAATGCCTCCAGGAGCTGGATCTCCCCGGTCCCCTCCCGCGGGATCTCGAGGACCTCGGAGACGAAGCTGTACCCCCGGCCGGGAACGGTCACCACGTAGCGGTGATCGTTGGCCCGCTCTCCCAGGGCCTTGCGGAGCGACGAGACGTTCTGGGTGAGGTTGGCCTCGGTGACGTGGGTGTCCGGCCAGACCCGCTGGATCAGCGCCTCCTTCTCCACCACTTTGCCCCGGCTCTCGAGCAGGACCAGGAGGATGGAGAACGCCTTGGGGGTCAGGGGCACCTGCTCCCCGCCGCGCAGCAGGCGCCGCCGGATGGGGTCGACCCGGAAGGCGTCGAACTCGTAGACGTACTTTTCGGCCCGCGTAGCCAGAGGACTCGTCGCCATGGGATTGATCGTTATGGGGATGTCTCCGCGGCTCCGGGACGGCCGAAGGCCCTCGCGAGATCCCTCGCGAGATCCTCGCGGACTGGCCGTCGCCCGGTGCATGGACTCCCTGTAAGGATTGTACTCCACTCGGGGAGATCGTGAAAAACGGGCTCTTTGATGTTTTTTGATGAAGCTTGAGCGGAACTCTGAGGACTCTTGAGCGACCCTCCCCTAGACTCCTCCCAACGCAGCACCCGAGGGGAGATCGGGGGCGGTCGCCGGAGGGATGGGCCGCCCCCCTCATTTGCTGGACTTGCAGGACTGTAGGTTTGCTTCAAGTGCTGGTTTTTGGGAAGGTGAGAGAGAGTTCTATCTGTTGAGATGATTTGAATTGCTTCGGACGTACGTGGAGGGTGAAGGCCCGGGGGAGTGATCCGCCCGGGTTTTTTCTTTTTGGGCTTACCTGCTTCTTCCCCTCCCCACTTGCCGCGACGACCTCAGCCTGCGTGAGGCGACTTCACCCCAGGAAGGCAATCCGGATCCGCCACTCGCTAATTTAGCGTATTCTCTTCAGTACGGGAGGACACCTCAGCTGACGAAGGAGAGCGTGATGAAAAAGGCAATCCCTAGAAAGTTAGTCCTGAGTCGAGAGACCTTGACCATGTTGAGCTCGTCGGACTTGGCGTATGTCGCAGGCGGGGACACATCTCCTAGCACCTGTCCTTCCTATTGTGTGGGTGGGAACTGCGCAACCCTCACCGGCGCCTGTTACTCATGCCACTGCCCAACCACTAATTGCTAGCAGACTATACGTTCATTCCATTCATAACCAAGGTGGTCCTCCTCCACTTTTACTTATCCTCCCCACATCTCCCCTTTGCCTGACCCATGAAGATTCCATATCCCCGTTACTCGACCGCGAGGATTTCGGGCACGAGCCGGCCGGCCGCGACGGTGAGGATCGCGAGCGTGAGGGGATAGGAGAAGCGCTTCGGCCCGCATGCCCCGGGATTAAGGAGGAGACAGGCGCCCCGCCACTCAAGCTCCGGCCGGTGGCTATGGCCAAAGACCACGAGGCGGAGACTCTTCGTCCACGAGAGATCAACGTCTTCCCGGCGATGGATCATCCGGAACGGAAGACCGTCGAGGTCGCCAGAGAGCATGAACTGGAGTGCTTGAGCTTCGGGGCCGGTATCGACATTGCCACGGACGGCCTCAACCGGCGCGGCCTCGCGGAGGCGCGTGAGCACCTCGGGGTTTCCAACATCCCCTGCGTGGAGAATCCGGTCGCAGCCCTGAAGGAGGGTGAGGACCCTCGGGCGCAAGAGGCCATGGGTATCCGAAACGACGCCGACGCGCATAGGAGGAACGCTATCCCACTGCTCGCCTGTCCTCAACGTCGCTCCTCCGCCGATCCCATGAACGCTTCGAGCACCTCACGCACCCTCTCGTGACCGGCACCAACCCGGCCGGCTTCCCAGGCGCGCACCGTCGAGGGGTCGAGCCCCAGGCGGAGGGCGAGGGCCTTCTGGGATAGTCCTAAGGTGGAGTTCCGTGCGCCGGCGACGCACCCGCATGGGCGCCTCTGGCACAGGAGGTGCAACGTCGGAAAGCGGTTTGGACGCCATGAGGGTAAGCTGGCAAAATGGCAACGCGACGAGGAGCTTGCGGTCCCCGGCGCTTCCATCTGCCTCTCACCCTCGCTATTCTCAGGGTGGCCGACCGCAGGATCGTGCCGGAGATCCTGGCCGTGGAGTGAAGGGGGCGGGCAGGGTCGACCGCATTCCCATGTGATGCAGGAGACCTCAGGAGAAACCATGCGACAGAAACGCCGCGTCGTCGTGCTGTGCCTGTTCGCCGCGCTCACCGGGGCGAGCCTCGCCGCGGCTTCCGGATTCGGACTGTTCCAGCACGGGGCCCGCGCCATCGGCCAGGCCGGCGCCTTCACCGCCCGCGCCTCGGACCCCTCGGCGGTCAGCTACAACCCGGCCGCCATCGCCCAGTTGACGGGCCTCCAGGCCGAGGCCGGCCTGGACATGAACAACCCCACGATCAGCTACGACAGCGCGTCGGGCAGCTACAAGGCCCGCCACATCATCCAGTTCCCACCCGCCGTCTACGTCACCTGGAAGGCGAAGAGCAACCCCTTCGCGCTGGGAATCGGCTACGACTCCCCGTTCGACGACAGCGTCTTCTGGGATCCCCGGCTGTTTCCCGGCCGCTTCATCACCCGCCGCTACGAGGTGCGGATCTACGAGCTGCACCCGGTGGTGGCCTACGACCTGGGCGACGGCTGGAGCGTGGGCGGCGGCCTGCGTTACGCCTTCGGCAACGTGGACCGCGACGACAACGCCATCGAGCACCTGCTGGTCGGCACCAGTTCCGGCCCGATCACGCCGGTGAGCGTCGAGGTGGAGCGCAACGCCACCGCCGACGTGCACACCGGCGGGCTGGCCTGGGATGTCGGGATCGACTACAAGGCGCCGTCCTGGGGATGGGGAGGCGTCTTCCGGAGCGCCGAGAGCCTGAAGGGAAACGGCACGGTGAGCTACCGGCCGCGCGACGTGCCCACGGGCGTGCCGGGGCTCGACTCCACTCTCCAGAGCGTTTTCGTCAACGGCGGGGTCCGCGAGTCCTTCGAGCTCCCGCGGGAGATCCGGGCCGGTGTCTGGTACGCCCCTTACCCCGAGCTGCGGATCGAGCTCGACGCCAGCTTCCAGAGCTGGTCGAGCTTCCAGGCGACCTCCGTCACCTACTCGCCCAACGCCTTCCATCCCTTCACCCCGACCGAGACCATCCCGCGCGACTGGAAGGACACCACCAACCTGCGGCTGGGAGTCGAGGGGAACGTCACCGACCACTTCATCCTGATGGGCGGCATCGCGCGGGAGCAGTCTCCGGTGCCGGACCGCACGATCGAGCCCGGCTTCCCGCTGGGCGACGCCACGGTCTACGCCGCGGGCTTCAGCTACGATTTCCCCGTGGTCTCCTTCGACATGGCCTACTCCTACCACGCATTCAGCAACCACGCGGCTCCCAACCAGGAGCCGTTGAACCCCGGCCGCTCCGGCACTTACAGCGCCCGCGACCAGGTGTTCGGCGTCACGGCCCGCTGGCGGTTCTAGGCCGGGCTCAGCACCGGCCGCTCGCTCGCCAGCCGGGAGAACATCCCGGGCTCGTAGGCGGTGATGCGGCCGGTGAAGGCCGAGGCGGCCACGGTGAGCGGCGAGGCGAGCCAGAGCTTGCCGGGACCGGAGCGCCCCTTGTAGTTGCGGTTGATCGCCGAGACGGTGACCTCGTCCGCCGTCTCGGAGACGCCCGGGCCGCAGCCGATGCAGGCGCCGCAGCCGGGATGGATGAGCTGCACCCCCGCCCGCTCGAAGGTCTCCGCGAGGCCGTTCGCCCGCACGAATCTCTCCACCGCCTGCGAGCCGCACTGGATCATGAACCGCACGCCCGGGGCGATCGTGAAGCCGGCGTCCAGGGCCTCCTTCACCACCTGGTGATAGAAGATCAGGTCATCGATCTTCCCCGCCGTGCAGCTCCCACCGTAGGCGATGTCGATCGGCACGTCGCCGATCTCGTCGATCCAGGCGCCGTTCGTGGGGTCGGAGGGGATGCCCTCGTCCGGGTTGCCCGGGTGGGCGACCATCGGCCGCAGGGACGAGAGGTCGATCGTGTACACGCCGCCGGCGTACTCGGCGTCCGGGTCGGGGACCACGGCGCGGGCCTTCAGCCGCTCGACGTCGATGCCCGGCCGCCACTCGGCGAGCCAGCGCCAGGTCTCGTCGTCGGCGACCACGATGGCGGTCTTCGCCGCGCACTCGGTCGCCATGTTGGTCAGCGTCGCCCGCTCGTCCATCGACAGGGTGGTGACGCCGGGGCCGGTGAACTCCATCACCCGGTCGAGCGTGAGCTGCGGCCGGGCATGGTTGAGCAGGATGTAGAGCATCAAGTCCTTGGCCGTGACGCCCGGCGGCAGCTTGCCGGCCAGCTCGAAGCGGATCGACTCGGGGACCTCCACCTGGGTGAACCCCTGGTGGATCAGGTCGGCGTACTCGGTGGCGCCGACGCCCCAGGCGAGCGCGTTGTTGACGCCGCCCATGCAGGTGTGGCTGTCCGTCGCCTGGATGAAGTCGCCGGGATCGACGAACTGCTCGCGGGCCACCTCGTGGCAGATGCCGGGCGAGATGCGGTCCTTGGCCGAGAAGTCGCGCACGCCGGTGTGGCGCTGGAACTCGCGCTGCAGCTCGCGCAGGGTCTCGATCTTGTCCACGAAGGCGCGCATCTTCGGTACCTCGTCGGCGTAGATCAGGTGGTCCTCGAAGACGGCGAACTTGCCCGGGTTCTTGACGGCGTAGTCCGCCCCGTATTCCTGCTCCAGGAAGTAGTGGACCTGCGCGGTGGTGAACTCGTGGGTGTAGCCGCCGTCCACCGAGACCACCACGGCGTCGCCCGGCTTGACGTATTTCTGGCTCTCCCCAGGCCCCAGGAGATGGCGGGAGAGGATCTTCTCGGCCATGGTCATCGGCCGCGGGCCGGTGTCAGGCTTCGGCAGCTCGAGCTCGCCGGCGGCGAGCGCCTTCGAGAAGGGGAAGAGGCCGCCCTGGCGGATGACGATCCGGGTGATCGGGTCCCACCCTTCATAGAACTCTTCGAGCGGGATCCCCTCCCCCGCCTGCAGCCGCCGGATCACCTCGTGATCACCCATCAGCACGCCCTGACTGATGTTGTTGCGGGCGTGGATGGGGGCGAAGGAGGCGGCGATCGCGATGCGGATGCCGGACCACTTCTCCGCCTGCACGGCGGTCTCGCGGGAGCTCCCCACCCCCTTGCGGAAGCCGGAGACGATGACCTCGAAGTTGCCGTTGATCAGCGCGTCGCGCTCGCACAGGCGCTTGCCGTCGACGATCAGGCCGGCGTAGGCGTCGCGGGCGATGTCCTCCGGCCGGTGGCTGAAGCAGACCCAGGCCGGGGTCATGGCGTCGGTGTTGATGTCGTCGAGCAGGTCCTCGACCCGCAGGTCCGCCATCCGCAGGTCCAGCTCCCCCCGCAACTGGCGGCGGATCAGGTCCGGATCCTTGGTGAGGAACAGCACCCGCTTGCCGGGGGTCAGCCGGATGGTCTCGGGAGGCTTCATCGGGCGGTCTCCTTGATCGAAGCGCCTGGACCCGGAGACGGGTGACGGCGCGGTGACATTCTATCCAACGCCGCCACCGGGGAGCACTATTCTCAGGTTCTGAGCATTACCACGACCTCCCGCTGCTCGCGGCCTGCCGGCTGATCCCAGGAGACGTCCGCCACGAACCGGCAGATCCCCTGGTTGTCGGGATGGATCGCGGTCCGCGGGATGACGACGTCGATCCTCGGCTGCCCCTGGAAGGAGATCGGCTTGGTGGTGATGTTGCGGAGCCCGACCTGCGCGCCGGGGAGCGCGCCGCCGCTCGGGCCCATGGCGGCGATCCGCAGGGTGACGTCGCTCCGCGCATCGATCATCTCGTCGTTGTCGGCCGCCGCGCAGACGAACGGGCCCTTGGCCTGGTCGAGCAGGACTTCGTCGAGGATCTGGAGAACGGGCGGCGCATCCCAGATCCGGGAGTGGACGGTGGGAATGCCGTTGGTCGGATAGACTCCGATCGGCACGAACATCGTCCGTGCCGACGGCCCCTGGAGCCAGGAGGCGGAGGCCGCCGCCGAGGTGCCGTCCCCCTCCTTGGTGCTCTCGATCCGTAGATCTCCGTTCGGACTCATCGCGCAGCTCGTCTCAGTCGTGAAACCCCATCCCACCACGTTGGTGATCGGCGGGGTCGCCGCGCCGCCCGGAATCCGGATGTCGATCGTCCGCTTCCCCATGCGCGCGTCGGCGCTGGCCGCCCGCTGGCGCATGAAATCATTGGCGGGTCCCGCCGGCACCCAGCGCAGGTCGACGAGCGGCCCGGCCGGCGGACGGCCCGGCGCGTCGAGGACGAAGAGTCCCAGCGGCCGGCCGTCGCGGCCGACGAGGTGGGTCTTCGCGGGGTCCGGCGGGAACAGATCGTACGCCGCCTGGGTATGGCGGACGATCTTGCCGACGTCGGAGGCCGAGAGGCTGGCCGGCGGAATGCCGACCGTAAAGCCATTCACCAGGCTGTCGATGGCGAAGACGTTGCCCGCCCAGGTGGCGCCGAAAGCGACGGCCTGCTCGATCCCATCGACCACCGCCGGGCGGGTCTCCAGCAACCGGCGGAAGACCAGCGAGCCCGTCGAGTGAGCGATGACCACGACCTTGGCGCCGCCGTTCGCCTGCCGCAGCTCGGCGATGAGTTGCTCCGCCCGGTCGAGGATCTCCGGCTGGTCGACCGCCTGGCGCCAATCCCAGCCCAGGGGACGGAAGTTGTCGCCGCTCGAGGTGGTGTAACCGTAGCGGTTGCGGAGGATGTCGTAGAGCGACTGCGCCTGCTTGGCGATCCCCAGCAAGTCGCGGATGGGCTCGCCGGCCACGACGTCTCCCGGCGGATCGTCCGGCCCGACCAGGAGGTCGACGATCTCCTGTCTTCGCTGCGGGTCGAGCAGATCTCCGATGGAGGGTGGAAAGATGATCCGGTCCGTCGACGTCTGGATCAGCTCGCTAGCGGGGAAACCCGGAATGAACAGTACCGGCTTTCTGGCCATGCTTCCTCCTCGCCCCTTGAAGGGCAAACCTTTCACGTTTAGACGGAGATCTAGCTGGATTTCACCACGCCCAGATCGGAAAAGGGTCGCTCGAACGCCATGATATAAGAACCGCATGGCCAGCGACCCTTCCGGCAACGTCTACGAAAAAGTCGTGGGGACGCCCCTCTCGCCGGGCGCCCTGCCGCCGCCGCGGATCTCGGCGGCGGTGGTGCTCTGGCGGCGGCTCGAAGGGGGCGGACCGGACGACGTCGAGGTCTTCTGGGTGAAGCGGTCCGAGACCCTGGCGTTCATGGGCGGCTGGCACGCCTTTCCGGGCGGTGGGCTGTCGCGGTCCGACGCCGGCCTGCCGGTCTCCGGCGAACCCCAACTCGCGTCGGAAGCTCCGCTGGGCGACGAGCCCGGCCCGGACCTGCTGCCGGGTCTCGCCGCCTGCGCCCTGCGCGAGCTGTTCGAGGAGACGGGCCTCCTCCTCTCCTCCCCCGCCGTGGACCCTGAGGATCTCCCCGAGCCGCGCCGGGCCCTGCTGGCCGGCGAGCGCACCTTCGCCGACATCCTGAAGGCTCTGGAGGTGAGGCTCGCGGCCTCCCCGCTGGTCTACGCCGGCCGCTGGGTGACGCCCCCCTTCGCGCCGGTCCGCTTCGACAACCGCTTCTTTCTCCTGGAGTGGCCGCCGGACGCCGCGGCCCAGCCGGCCGTCGTCGCAGGGGAGCTGGAGCACGGCTCGTGGATCCTTCCCGCCGAGGCCTGGGAGGCGTGGCGCCGCGGCGACGTGATGGCCGCGCCGCCGATCCTCCACATCCTGGAGGTCCTGAGTCAGGACGGCCCGCTCCGCGGCCTCGGCCGCCTGCGCGATCCGGCCGAGACCAACCTCGGCCCCCTGCGGCGGGTCGAGATGCGTCCCGGAGTCACGATGTTCCCGCTCCTCACCCACACGCTGCCGCCGGCGGCGACCACGAACGCCTATCTGCTGGGAACCCAGGACTCCGTGCTGGTCGATCCCGGCGCCGCGGACGGCCGCGAGCTCGACCGGCTGGAAGCGGCCCTCGCCGCGGCGCGCGAGCGGCTCGGCCGCAGGGTGACCGCCATCTGGCTCACCCATCATCACCCGGACCACGTGGGCGGCGTCGAGCGCCTGCGGGCCTCGCTCGGCGTGCCCGTCCTCGCCCATCCGCTCACCGCCGAGCGGCTGGCGGCCCGGGGAATCAAGGTCGACGGCGAGCTCCACGACGGCCAGCGGGTGACGCTGGGGAACGACTACCCCGTCCTCGTCCTCCACACGCCCGGGCACGCCCGCGGCCATCTCTGCTTCCTGGAGGAAAGTCAGCGCTCGCTGCTCTGCGGCGACATGGTCTCGGGGGTCAGCATGATCGTCGTCGATCCTCCCGAGGGGGACATGGACGACTATCTCGGCTCGCTGGCGAAGCTCGCGGCCCTGCGCCCGGGCACCCTCTTTCCGGGCCACGGACCGGCGATCAAGAACGGCGTCGCCAAGCTCCGCGAGTACATCGACCACCGCCACTGGCGGGAGGAGCGCATCCTCGCGGCCTGGAACGCGGGGAAGCGCCGGCCCGCCGAGATGCTGCCCACGGTCTATGACGACGTGCCGCAACCGGCCTGGCCCCTCGCCGAGCGGCAGATCCTGGCCCATCTCGACCGGCTGCGGAAGCAGGGGCGGCTCGAGTAG
>DASWRX010000131.1:0-32771 GCA_036402955.1 Thermoanaerobaculia bacterium | reverse complement strand
TAGTAACCGCGTCCGCCGCCGTAGCCGCCGCCACGGCCGCCGCCACCGCCACCACCACCATAGCCACCGCCACGGCCGCCGCCGCCGCCACCATAGCCGCCACCGCCGCCCTTGCCACGGCCGCCCTCTTCCTTGGGACGGGCCTCGTTGACGGTCAGGTTCCGGCCGTCCAGCTCCTTGCCGTTCAGCGCGGAGATGGCCGCCTGCGCCTCCTGGTCACTGCTCATCTCCACGAAGCCGAAGCCCTTGGAGCGGCCGGTGTCGCGGTCCATGATCACCTGGGCGGAATCCACGGTGCCGTGAGCCGCGAACAGATCCTCGAGATCGCTGTCCTTGACACCGTAGGCCAAGTTACCGACGTATAGCTTTCTACCCATTGACAGACTCCTCTTTCCGTTGTCCGATTCGGTCGTAGCACTCTTCGTGACGACCCTGTGAATGCCTGACTTCTTCTTCTCTACTGCTACTGCTAGGTAGCGTGCGGGCTATCCGAGATTGCTCGACGACGAATCTGGATTCGGTACCGGAGTAAGTCTTCACGCCTGGCCCTACCCGAACGTGGTAAGCCTGCAAACAGCATACCCATCTTAGCATCAAGTGGAGCGTCGCCACCCACTCCTCCCGGTCCGGTGTCTCCCGGTCTACTTCAGGTAGGCCTCGACGTGGACGTTGGCGTAGGTCCAGCCGTAGGACGGCACTTCCGTCGGCACCTTGTCGGGAAAGAAGCCCATGTCGACGATGAACTTGGAGTTGGCCTTGATGGTGTAGGAGGGCACGTTCGGCCGGCCGTGAAGCGAGGTGACCTCTCCCGTCCCCGTGTCGGTGATCGTGATCGTGTAGCTCTGACCGGCCATGTCGTAGTCGTTGTCGACGTGATAGGTGTGGCCGACCTTGGCGGTGAACGGCTTGATGATCTTGATCTTCTGGGGGTGCTTGAGGCCGATGCCATGACGGGCGAACGCCTCGCCCTTGCCGGGGCCGAGGAAGTAGAGGAGGCCCGGCATGTCGATGTTCTTGTTGACCACGAACCAGAAGATCAGGTGTTTGCCGCTCGGGTCCTGGGGGTACCAGGGGCCGACGGTGACGTCGATCGAGAGGCGGAGCCGCTTGGCGACGGCGGCGGGCGCCGGGAAGGTCACGCGGCCGACCGGCACCCCCGGCGGCGGCTCGGGGACGTGAACGACGCCCGTGGCGTCGAAGCAGACGGCGCCGGCCGGGCAGGCCTGGCTCTTGAAGCCCGTCGCCTGGCCGGCCGTCTCCTGGGGCTCCACCCGGTCGAGCCGGCCGGTGGCGGCGTCGGCCACCAGGGCATAGGCGGAGAACTCGCGCTCGCAGGAGATCGTCGCCTGCGCCTCGGCGCCGGACGCGCCGATCAGGCCCTCGAACACGTTGGCGAAGGGGCGGGTCTCCAGCGCCCGCAGCGTCAGCGTCATCTCCTGGCCGAGGCTGGCGCCGTCGGCGGTGGCCAGGGCGAGCGCGCAGCGGTTGTCGGTCGCCGCCAGGTTGACGAACGCCAGGTGGGTCGCGGTCGAGCCCGAGGCGGCAAGCCCCTGGAGAGACACGGTCTGGCCCCCCCGAAACGCCACGTCGTCGGCTCCGGCATGCGCGACGCCGGCGGTGCAGGTCGCGGCGAAGAGTAGACAGTAAAGGACGGTTCTGGACATCTCGCCTCCCGTTATTCTGGAAATCCTCTGGAAATCCCTGAAGTATTGACAGGACGGGGGAGTTTACCCTCTCCCGGAGAGCGGTGTCCATTGAAAATCCTTGAATGGATTCACGACCTCAAGTCCCTCAATCCTCCGCCCAGTCTGCAGATCCTCGGAGAAAAGGACCGAGCATCCGGACCGGAGCGCCGCCTGGACGATCAAGGCATCCCAGAAGGAGAGCTGGTGGATACGGTGGAGGTCAGCGGCCGCCAGAATGTCTTCGAGGCCGATCCGAACCAGCTCGAAACGCCCGAACAGCTCCGTTTTCCGCTTTACGATATCGGCGGACACCCTGAGCTTTTTCGTCGCCGTGACGAAGTACTCCTGGAGAACCTGGGTTGAGACGACGCCGCTACGCCCGGTCCGGCAGCGCTCCACGAGATCGAGAGCTTGCCCCTGCTTCTCCGGGGCTCCTGCATCGTCGGTATAGACGAGGACGTTGGAGTCGAGGAAGCTACGAGCGCTCATGGATCTCGTCGCGATTGAATTTCCAGCCCTGGGAGCTCCCCTGTCCGGAAAGGCGGCGAAGCTCCGCGATGTCTTCCTCGGCGGAAGGCTCCGCGGTGAGATCCTCCAAATAATGCCGGATCAGTTGGTCCAGGCTCAGCCCCTTGCCCTCTGCCACCTGCTGGGCCCGCTGGGCCAGTTGCTCGTCGATGGATACATGCAAAGTCATCGGTCACCTCGCGTGGAATGGCGGAGGGGGTGGGATTCGAACCCACGGGCCGCGTGAACGACCGGCGGTTTTCAAGACCGCTGCTTTAGACCGCTCAGCCACCCCTCCTGGGGATCTGCAACAGCTTACTTCCGCTCGGTAATTCTCTCCAGGCCCCCCGTGTAGCGGCGGAGCGCCTCCGGGATCGCCACCGAGCCGTCCGCCTGCTGATAGTTCTCCAGGATGGCGATCAGCGTGCGGCCCACCGCCAGCCCCGAGCCGTTGAGGGTGTGGAGCAGGCGCGTCTTGCCGCCGCCCTCGGGACGGTAGCGCAGGTTGGCGCGGCGGGCCTGGAAGTCCTCGCAGTTGCTGCAGGAGGAGATCTCCCGATAGGCGGCCTGCCCCGGCAGCCAGACCTCGAGGTCGTAGGTCTTGGCGGCGCCGAAGCCCATGTCGCCCGTCGACAGCGTCATCACCCGGTAGGGGAGCTCCAGGAGCTGCAACACCCGCTCGGCGTGGCCGGTGAGCTCCTCCAGGGCCTGGTAGCTCGTCTCCGGGGTGGTGAGCTGCACCAGCTCGACCTTGTTGAACTGGTGCTGGCGGATCAGCCCCCGCACGTCCTTGCCGTAGGAGCCGGCCTCGCTGCGGAAGCAGGGGGTGTAGGCCGTGAAGCGGACCGGCAGTCGCGCCTCGTCCAGGGTCTCGTCGCGGTAGATGTTGGTGACCGGCACCTCGGCGGTGGGGATCAGGTAGTAGGGATGCCCCTCCAGCTTGAAGAGGTCCTGCTCGAACTTGGGAAGCTGGCCGGTGCCGAACAGCGTCTGGTCGTTGACGATGAACGGCGGCAGGACCTCGGTGTAGCCGTGCTCGTGGGTGTGGAGGTCGAGCATGAGGTTGATCAGCGCCCGCTCGAGCAGGGCTCCCGCCCCGAAGTAGACGGTGAAGCGGGCGCCGGTGAGCTTGGCGCCGCGCTCGAAGTCGAGGATGCCGAGCGCCGGCCCGAGGTCCCAGTGGGCCTTGGGTGGAAAGCCGAGCGGGCGCGGGGAGCCGACGGTGCGCTCGCAGCGGTTGGCGGTCTCGTCGCCCACCGGGACGCTGGCGTGCGGCAGGTTCGGCAGGGCGTGCTCGATGGCGAGCAGCTCGGGATCGATCGTCTGGAGGCGGCCCTCCAGCTCCTCGATCCGCCCCTTGAGCTCGCCGACGGCGGCGATCTGCCCGGCGGCGTCGCCGCCCTGCTTCTTGACCTCGCCGATCGCGCGGCTCGCCTCGTTGCGCCGCCGCTTGAGCTCCTCGACCTCGCCCAGGGCGGCGCGCCGTTCGGCGTCCAGCATCTGCCAGGCGTCGAGCGGCGTGGGATCCATATGGCGATTGAGCAGGCCCTGGCGGACCTTCTGGGTTTCGTCGCGGAGGAGGTCTCGGGAGAGCATGGCGAGGGAGTCTATCTCAACCCCTCCCAACGCTCCGCCCCCGGCGTCCGTAGGAAAAGGTAGCGAGTCAGCGATAACATCCGGTAGCCGTTCCCCGGCGAAAACGCCTCGCCCACAGGTTCGCGTGAACGATCAGCCCGTCCAAACCTCCTTCCGGAGCGACCTCCTCCGGCTCCTGACCCCGCTCGCCGCGCTGGCGGCGATGGTCTCCTTCGCCGGGCGCGAGGCCGATCCGGCGGGGGCCGCGGAGAGCGCCTATCTCGCCGTGCTGGCCACGGCGGCCCTGCTGCCGGCGGGGTTCCTCGCGCCCTGGCCGGCGTTCGAGCTGGGCGTGGGCTCGGCGCTCGCCACGACGGCCGTCTGGGCCCTGCCGCCGGGGCCGGGCCGGGGGGCGGCGGTGATGGCGGTCCTGCTGGCGACGCTGGCGGTGGCGGCGGGACGGGCCCTCACCCCCCGGCCCCCTCTCCCGTCCCCTCCCCCCTCCCTCACCGGGAGAGGGGGAGACGATCTTCCACCGGGAATCGCCGTCCCCCTCGCCCTCGGGCTTCAGGCCCTGCTGCGGGGCGATCTGCTGCTCGCGCCGGGGCTCTCGCCGCGCGCGGCCGTGGCCCTGGTCGCGCTGCCGGCCGTGGGCGGGCTGGCGGCGTCGATGCTGGCGCGGCGGCACGGCGCCGCCCTGGCGCTGATCGCCGGCGGCGTCGCGATCCTCCTCGCGCCGGGCTTCAACGTCGCCTCGACGCTGGCGCTGGTCGCGCTGGCGGCGGGGGATCTGCTGGCGTGGGAGGAGGCCGGGTGGCCGGCGAAGGCGGCGGCGGGGATCGCGCTGCTGGCGCCCATCGCCTGGGAGCCCGGGACGGGGATCGCGGCGGCGGTCTGCGGGCTCGCCCTCTGGCGGCCCCGGATCGCGCTGGGCCTCGCCGTCCCGGCCGCGGCCGGCCTGGCCTGGTTCCATCATGAATCGCCGGCGGGGATCGGTCTTCAGGCGGTGTGGCTGCCGCTGCTGGTGCCGGCGGCGGCGCTCCCCCGGCGGGAGGGAATCGCGGCGGTGATCGCGGCGGCGCTGATGGCGGGGACGGTCCCCCTGACGCCGGGCGCCGCCGCGCTCGCGGCGCCGATGGCGCTGGCGGCGCTCTCGATGCGGCGCGACGCGGCCTTCGCCGTGCCGCAGGGCGTGTGGACGGGCGCGGCGGCCCTCGGCACGGCGCTGCTCGCGGGATACCCCTGGCTGCGTGAGGAGCCGCTGGCGACGGCGCTCTCCCTGCTCGGGCTCCCTCCCGGCCCGGCGATGGCGGCGGCGGTGGCCGGTCTGTTCCTGGCGCTGGCGGCCTTCGGGACCTGGATGGGCCGCGGCTGGGGCGAGCCGCTGCGGTCCACGCGGCTCGCGGGCCTGGCGGCGGGCCTGCTGGCGACGGCGCTGCTGGCCGGGCTCCCCGGCGCCGGCACGGCGCTCCTGGCGCCCGGGGTCCCCGTGGTGCTGGACGCCGGGCATCCCGTTTGGGAGAGCCGGATCCCCGGCGCGGCCGTCGGCGGCATCGGCGGCATCGTCGTCGAGTCCAGCCTCTCGAACGGCGCCGGCCTCGCCCCGGGCACGCCCGTGGCGGTCGTGCGCCTGCGGGACTCAACGGGCCACGGCTCGGAGCGGATCCTGCGCGCCGGTCAGGACACGGGGGAGTGGGCGGCCCGGCGGCCGGACGTGGTCCGGGCGGGAGCGCCGGCGCCGCGGCCCTGGATCTCCTGGATCGCGGGGGACTTCCTCGCCCAGCGCTACCGCGCCCGCTGGACCCTGGCGCGGCCGGAGCGCGCCGCCGTCCTCCGCGTCGAGCGGGCTCCCGGAGCGCCGCCGGACCTGGCGATCGCCGTGTATCAAGTGGAGATCAGACAGGTGGAGATCCTGAAATGAGGCTCCGCGCGGGGCTCGTCGAGACCGCGGCGGTCCTGGCGGCCTGCGCCGCGGCGGCGGCGATCCTGGCCTGGACGCTCCCCCTGCCGGCGGCCGATCCCTTCCGGGGGACGCTCGCCGTCCTGCCGCTGATCCTGGGGCTGCTGCGGGAGATCCACCGCTGGGGCGCGCGCTCCGGCGGCCGGCCGCTCGGCGCCGCGGCCACGGCCGGGGAGCTGGGGGCGCTCGTCCTGCTGGTCCTCCTGGTCCTCGCCCGGCCCCATCTGTCGCTGGCGGGGATGGACGAGGCTCTCGCCGCCGGCCTCCTGCTCGTCCTGGGTGTCCGGGTGGCGCGCCAGACCCTCGCGCTGCGGCCATTGCTCGGGGACCGGCTGCCGCGGCGGCCGTCCGCCCTCTTCTTCCTGCTGCCGCTGGCGGTCTATCTCGCCATCCTCCCCTGGTCCACCCGGCACCGGCAGCCGGACGGCGACGAGCCGTTCAACCTGCTGGTGACCCACAGCCTGGCCTACGACTTCGACGCCGACCTGGCCAACAACTACGCCCACGGGGACTGGCGCCATTTCATGGACCGCCCGATCGAGCCGCAGCCGGGCGATCCCGCGGGACCGCACGGCGAGAGGTACTCGCGGCACAACGCGCTGCTGCCGCTGGCGCTGGCGCCCGCCTACCGGCTGGGCGGCAAGCTGGGCGCGCTGGCGACGATGGCGCTGATGACGGCGGTGGTCGCCTGGCTGACGCTGCGGCTCGCCCGCCACTACGTCCCCGAGCTGCCGGGCGAGTCGCTGGCGGCATGGGCCCTGGTGGCCTTCGCGTCGCCGCTCCTGCTCTATTCCTACCAGGTCTGGGTGGAGGTGCCGGCGGCCCTGCTCACCGCGGCGGCCCTCGACCGCATCTTCTCTCTGGGCAGCGCTCTCGACGGCCGGCGGCAGGGCTGGGGGCTCAAGGAGTGGCTGGGGCTGGGGCTCCCGGTGCTGCTGCTGCCGCTGGTCAAGATCCGCTTCGTCCTGATCTCCGGACCGCTGCTGGTGCTGGGCTGGTGGCACGCCGGCATTCCATGCCAGCCACGCCAGCCGCGCCGGCCGCTGCTGATCCTGGCCGGGCTGCTGGCCGGCGTGGCGGCGGGGATGCTGGTCTACAACCAGATCGTCTACTCGAACCCGCTGAAGATCCATTCCTGGCAGGAGGTCGATCCCTACAGCTACGGCCCGTCGTCGTACCTGCTGGGGTTCTCCGGGCTGTTCTTCGACGCGGCGTTCGGCCTGTTCGGCTGCGCGCCGGTCTGGCTGCTCCTGCTGCCGGCGGTCCTGCTGCTCGCCGTCCGGCGCGACCGGCTGCTGCTCGACATGGCGATCTTGAGCCTGCCGTATCTGGTGATCGTGGTCCCCCGGCTGGAGTGGTATGGCGGCTGGTCGCCGCCGTTCCGCTACCTGCTGATCGCCATGCCGCTGCTCGGCGTCGCCCTCGCGCCGCTGCTGGCGTCCGGCCGCGGGCGCGCCGGCGCCCAGGCGCTGCTGGGAGGGCTGGCGGCGCTCACGCTGGCGCTGATGCTCGTCTGGCTGGTGGTCCCTGGATGGACCTACGACTTCGCGGACGGCCGGACCTACGCGCTCGACGCCCTGAGCGGCCGGCTGGGGCTGGACGTCGCCCGCTTCTTCCCGAGCTCGGTCCGCCCGCGGACCGCCACCTGGGCCTGGCCCCTCCTGTCGCTGTCCATCGTCTCGCTGCTCTGGTGGCTGCCGGAGGGCAAGAGCCGCCGGCCGCGCGGCGCGGCGGCGCTGGCGGGGGTCGCCCTGGTGCTGGCGGCGGCGGCCCTCCTCCCCTCGGCCGCCGCGCGAGTGCCCACCCGCGTGATCGAGCTGGAGGACCCGCAGGTGCGCAAGAGCGGCGGCCACCTGCATCCGGACCGCTGGGTGATCGAGCGGACGCGCTACCGGGGAGGCTGGGTGCTGCGCGTGGACGAGCGGCTGGAGGCGCCGGTCGCGCCGGGAGGCCGGCGGGTGAAGCTGCGGCTGATGGCGGAGCTCATCCGCAACCAGCCGGTCCCCTTCACCCTGGACATCCGGGAAGGCGACCGCCTGCTCGCCTCGTGGACCCCGGTCCGCGAGCGGGTCTGGGAGACGGTCGAAGTCGGGCCGGTCGACTGGAAGGCGGGCGAGCCGCTGGTGCTCGCCGCGCACGGGCCCAGCCCGCCGGGAGCGCTGAACGGGGCGATCCTGGACCGGGTGGAGATGGAGTGGCGGTGAGCGCAGTCTCCGCGGTCATTCCAACCCTTGGCCGGAGCCCATTGCTCGTCCCCTGCCTGGAGGCCCTGCGGCGGGACGGGGCCGAGACCGTCGTCGTGGATCAGGCGGAGACCGCGACGGCGATCCCCGCCGGCCTCGCCGACCGCGTCCTCCGGCCGGGGCGCAATCTCGGCTTCGCGGCGGGGACCAACGCCGGGATCGCCGTGGCGGCGGGGGAGTGGATCGCCACGGTCAACGACGACGCGATCGTCGAGCCCGGCTGGGCGGCGGCGCTGGTGGCGGCGCTCGCGGCGGACCCGCGGGCGGCGGCGGCGCAGGGGCTCAATCTGATCCTCGACCGGCCGGCGCTGGCGGACGGCTGCGGCATCGCCTGGAACCGCTGGTGGCAGGCCGTGCAGGTCGGCCACGGCTTCCCGGCGCCCGGGCCGGAGACGGCCATCCGGGAGATCTTCGGGGTCTCGGCCACGGCGGCGATCTACCGCCGGTCGGCCCTGCTCGCCGTCGCTGCCGGCGGGGAGGTCTTCGATTCCCGGCTGGAGTCCTATTACGAGGACGTGGACCTCGCCGGCCGCCTGCGGGCCGCGGGCTTCCACGCGCTGCTGGTATCCGCGGCGCGGGTCCGCCACGCCGGCTCGCTCACCGGGCGCACCCTGAGCCGCGAGCGGTGGCGGCTGATCTACGGCAACCGCTGGCGCGTGGCCGCCCGTCATCTGGGACATGGGTTCTGGCCGCGCGTCCCCATTCTCGCGGCGCGGGACGGGATCGACCTCGGCCGCGCCCTGCTGCGCGGCGACGGCGAGCTCGCGGCCGGGATCGTCGCCGGATGGGGCCGCGCCCTGCGTCCCCTGCGTCCGCGATAACCTCTGCCCATGCCGGAGCCGCTGCTCACCGGGATCGTCATCCACTGGCGCAACGAGGACCTGCTCGCCGAGCTGGCGGCGGCGTGGCCGCGCGATCCCCGCTTCGAGCTGCTGGTGGTGGACAACGGCTCGTCGTCGCCGCTGCCGGACGGAGCACGGGTGCTGCGCCCCGGGCGCAACCTCGGCTTCGCCGGGGGCGCGAACTTGGGGATCGCGGCGGCACGGGGGGAGATCCTGCTGATCCTGAATCCGGACGTGATTCCCGAGCCGGGCGCCCTCGACCGCCTGCTGGAGGGGTTCGCCGCCTTCCCGGACGCGGCGGGCCTGGCGCCGCGCCTGGTGGGGCCGGCGGGCGAGTCCCAGGCCGCCTGGCAGCTCCGGCGCCTCCCCACCGCCTTCGAGTGCGTGCTCCACGCGCTGCCCCTTCCCGGGCTCGCCGGCGGCGGACCGAAGCCGGCCGCCGGAGACCGCGTCGAGCAGCCCGCGGCGGCGGCGCTCGCCCTGCGGCGGCAGGCCCTCGCGCAAGTCGGCGGGTTCGATCCGGAATTCCACCCCGCCTGGTTCGAGGACGTTGACCTCGCCCGGCGGCTCCGGCAGGCGGGCCTCGCCCTGCGCTACTGGCCGGCGGCGAGCTTCCGCCACCAACTGGGGAGCACGGTGCCGCGGCTGGGCTACGGCCCCTTCCTCTTCATCTATTACCGGAACCTCACCCGCTATCTCGCCAAGCACCACGGCCGCGCCTGGGCGATGGCGGCGCGGGTGGCGCTGGTTCCAGGGATCGCCGTCCGGCTCCTGGCCCTGCCCTTCCGCCGGCCTCGCCGGGCAACGTCGCGGCGGGAGGCTCTCCAGGGTCTCCTCGCGGTGCTCGCCGGCGCTCTCACCGGCTGGACCCGGCCGCGGCGGCTCGCGGGAGAGGCAGCTCCTTGAAGCAGGAAACCGTCGCCGTCTGCATCGTGACCCACGGCTCCGCGGCCGACTTATCCGGCTGCATGGAGTCAATCGCGGCCCTGCGCCATCGGCCGCTCGAGGTCGTGGTGGTGGACTGCGCGAGCCGCGACGGCAGCCTGGAGACGGCGCGGGCCCACGCTCCGGCCGGCCTGCCGTTCCAGGCGATCGGGCTCGCCGAGAACCGCGGCTTCGCGGGCGGGATGAACGCCGCCCTGGCCCACACCCGCGCCGCCTGGGCGCTGACCCTCAACGCCGACGCCCGGCCGGCGCCTGACTACGTGACCCGGCTGCTCGAAAGTGCCCGGCGGACCGGCCTCCGGGTGGGCGCCGTCACCGGCCGGCTGGTGCGGCCGGCCCTCGGTGACCAGCCGCGGCGGCTGGACGCCTGCGGCATGGCGCTCACCCGCAACTGGCGGCACCTCGACCGCGGCTCGGGGGAGGTGGACCGCGGCCAGCTCGCCGTTCCCGAGCGGGTCTTCGGCGCCACCGGGGCCGCCTCGCTCTTCCGCCGCGAGGCGCTCGACGACGTGGCCCTCGACGGGGAGATTTTCGACGGTCACTTCCACTCCTTTCGCGAGGACGCAGAGCTCTGCTTCCGCCTGCGGGAGCGCGGCTGGGAGGTGCTCTACGAGCCCACGGCCGTGGCCGAGCACCGCCGGTTCAACCTGCCGGCCCGGCGCTCCGCCATGCCGGCGGCGGTCAATCTCCACTCGCTCAAGAACCGCTATCTCCTCCGCATCTACCACCAGACGGGGGGGAATCTCGTCCGCACCTTCCTTCCCACCCTGGCCCGTGACCTGGGGGCGCTCGGCTGGGTCTTGCTGCGGGAGCGCTCGTCGCTCGCCGCCTACGCCTGGCTGTGGCGGCACCGCCGGGAGCTGCTCCGGAGACGCCGGGCGATCCAGGGACGGCGGACCGTGCCGCCCGGAGAGATCGACAAGTGGTTTTCCGTTCAGGGGAAACCGCTGTGAGGCCCCTCTCCGTCGCCCTGATCGGCAGCCGTGGCATTCCGGGCCGCTACGGCGGCTACGAGACGCTGATGGAGGAGCTCAGCCTGCGGCTCCTGGCCCGCGGCTTCCGGGTGACCGTCTACTGCCGGTCCCACTCGACTCCGCGGGACCTCCGGAGCTGGCGGGGAGTCGATCTGGTGGTGCTCCCCACCCTCCGCTCCAAGTACCTGGACACCCCGGTCCACACCCTGCTCTCCTGCCTCCACGCCGCCGCGGCGGGCTACGACGCGGCGCTGGTGGTGAACTCGGCGAACGCCCTGTTCGTGCCGCTGCTGCGGGTGGCGGGCATCCCGGTCGCCCTCAACGTGGACGGCCTCGAGAAGCGGCGGGCCAAGTGGGGAGCCTTCGGCCGCGCCGTCTACGCCGTCTCCGAGCGGCTCGCCTGCGTGCTGCCCGACGCCCTGGTGACCGACGCCGAGGTGATCCGCCGCCACTACCTGGAGCGCTTCGGCGCCGAGTCCTTCCCCATCGCCTACGGCGTCGACCCGCGCCCGCCGGTGGAGACCGGGGTGCTGGCGCGGCTGCGGCTCGCCCCTCGCCGCTACTTCCTCTACGTCAGCCGCTTCGAGCCGGAGAACAACCCGCACCGGGTGGCCGCGGCCTATCGCCGGGCCGGCGGCGACCTCCCCCTGGTGATGGTCGGCGGCGCGCCCTACGCCGGGAGGTTCATCGCCGGCTTCACCCGCGGCGCCGACCCGCGCATCCTCTTCCCGGGGCCGATCTATGGCGACGGCTACCGCGAGCTGCTGTCGCATGCCCTGGCGTACGTCCATGCCACCGAGGTCGGCGGCACGCACCCGGCCCTGGTCGAGGCGATGGGATATGGAAACTGCGTGATGGTGAACGACACGCCCGAGAACCGCGAGGTGGCGGGCGGAGTGGGGCTGTACTTCCGCGCCGGGGAGCCGGCGGGGCTGGCCGAACGGCTGGATTGGGTGCGGCGCAATCCGGAGAAGGCGCGGGCGCGCGGCCGCGCCGCGGCCCGCCGGGCGGCGCTCCTCTTCTCCTGGGAACGGGTGGCGGACCGCTACGCCGCGCTGCTCGCCCGGTTGGCAGGCCGGCTCCCGGGGAGCTATGCTGGGGACGCATAGACGTCAGGAGCCTCCCGCACGTTAATATAGGCACTTGTGACGAGACGGTCAGTGATCTCTAAATAGAACCCATGCTCAAAGAACGAGCTCGTATCCTCGCGGTCGCGATCTTCTCGCTCGACCTGTCTCTCGTCACCGCCGCCTTCCTGTGCGCCTACGGCCTGCGCGACGCGGTGCTGCCGCGGATGGCGCCGGAGACCTTCCCCAACCGGCTCTACTCGCTCGCGGACTACCTGCCGCTGCTGCCGCTGGCCCTCATCATCTGGGGGGGCCTGCTGCTCAGCTCCGGGCGCTACCGCTCGCACCGCACCGTGCCGCTGCTCGACGAGGCGTGGGCGATCGTCCGCGTCTGCGTCAGCGGCGCCATCCTCTTCACGCTGGTGCTCTACCTGACCCGCCTCGACGAGCGCCTGCTGGGGGACGACCGGATCAGCCGTTTCTGGTCGCTGCTGTTCGCCGGCTTCTCCTGCCTGTTCCTGCTCAGCGAGAAGCTGGGTCTGCGGCTGACCTCGCGGTACGTGCGCTCGCACGGCTTCAACTACCGTACGGTGCTGATCGTGGGCACCAGCGACGCGGCGCTGCGGATCGCGGACTCGATCCACGGCCACCGCTTCTGGGGCTACCGCATCCTGGGCTTCATCCGCAACGGCAACGGCTGGGAGGAATCCTGGCCCGGCGGCTACCCGATCCTCGGCGAGATCGAGGACATCCCCCGCATCGTCGAGAGCCACGTGGTGGACGACGTCATCTTCGCCGTCCACCGCCGCGAGCTGGACCGGCTGGAGGACCTCTTCCTGAGTCTCCAGGAGCAGGGGATCCGCACCCGCTTCGCCATGGACCTCTTCCCGCACACCCGGGCGCGGGTGGAGCTGGAGGAGCTCGACGGGGTGCCCCTCCTCTCCTTCGCCACCACGCCGACCAGCCCGCTCAAGCTGATGCTCAAGCGGGCGCTCGACGTGGCGCTCGCCTCGCTGCTGCTCTTCCTCGGGCTGCCCATCGCGGCGATGATCGCCCTGACCATCAAGCTGACCTCCGGCGGCAACGTGCTGTTCCGGCAGACCCGCTGCGGCCTCAACGGCCGCTCCTTCACCCTCTACAAGTTCCGCACGATGGTGGAGGGGGCCGAGGACCGCCGCCGCGAGCTGCTGCACCTCAACGAGATGAACGGGCCGGTCTTCAAGCTGCGGAGCGATCCGCGGGTGACGCGGCTCGGCCGGCTGCTGCGCCGCTTCAGCCTCGACGAGCTGCCGCAGCTCTGGAACGTGCTGCGGGGGGACATGAGCCTGGTGGGGCCGCGGCCGCCGATCCCCGAGGAGGTGGCCCAGTACAAGCGCTGGCAGCGCCGCCGGCTGGCCATGAAGCCCGGCCTCACCTGCCTGTGGCAGATCAGCGGCCGCAACAACGTCGACTTCGACCGCTGGATGCAGCTCGACCTGGAGTACATCGACTCCTGGTCGCCGATGCTCGACCTCAAGATCCTGCTGAAGACGGTCCCCGTGGTGCTGTCGGGGCGCGGGGCGTCGTAGTCCCCTTCACCAGCCGCGCGCACGCCGCCTCGATCCGCCGCGCGATCTCGTCCCAGTCATAGCCCGCCGCCCGCTCGACGGCGTTGCGGTGCAGGCGCCGCCACTCCTCGCCGTCGGTCAGCAGCCGCTCGAGGGCGGCGGCCAGGGCGGCGGGCTCGGGGGGAGTGCACAGCCCCTCGACGCCGTGGCGCACCAGCTCGGGGACGGCGCTCTCCGGCGACTCGCAGTAGACCACCGGCAGGCCCGCCGCCATCGCCTCCAGGGGGAAGAGGCCGAACCCCTCGCGCTCCGAGGGCTGCACCGCCACCCGCGCCCGCCCGAGATGGCGCCAGACCTCCTCGCTCGTCCCCACGTGGCCGCGGAAGTCCACCCGGTCCGCGATCCCCAGCTCCCCGGCCAGCCGCACCAGCTCCTCCTTGTGGGGACCGTCGCCGAACACCGTCAGCAGCACTCCTGGCACGCCTGGATGCCGGGGCGCCAGCAGGACGACCGCCCGCAGCAGGAGATCGACCCGCTTGGCCCGCAGCAGGCGGCCGGCGTAGATGAAGGGGGGACCCTCGCCGTGATGCGCCTCCTCGACGCGGGCCGTCCGCCGCACCTCGTCGACGTGGATGCCGCAGGGGATCAGCTCCACGTTCCCCTTGCGGCGCTGCCTCGCGAGCCGCTCCTGGGTGAGCCGGCTGGTGGCCGTCACCGCCGTGCCCATCTGCCCCGTGCACCACTCGATCGCCTTGTAGAGAGGGGCCTTGAGCCGGCCGACGTACCCCCGCCAGTAATCTCCCCAGTATTCGTACCAGGTGACCAGCAGCGGCTTGCCCGCCAGCGCGCACTTCACGGCCAGCGGGAAGATGTGGAGGTACGGCATGTTCGCCGTCTCCACGACGTCGAATCCGCGCAGGTCGAGGCGCGGCACGGTGAGGGCGAAGCGGACCGCCCCGCGCGTGCTGCGCTGGCCCGCGGCGTTGTAGAGCCCGTCCAGCTCGCCGAGCGGCAGCACGTCAGGGCGCGGCCCGATCGGCAACCCCCGCGCCGCCGGCTTGCGGAAGCCGGCCAGCGTCACCTCGTGCCCCCGGTTGCGGAGCGCCGCGGCCAGCTCGTGGTTGCGGCTCTCGACGCCGCCGATGAAGTCCGGGTAGACCGTCTCGTAGACGATGAGGATTTTCAAGCTGCTTCCACGGCCTATTTCCAGGGTGGAATCAAGGCGGCGATCTCCGCCGAGCGGCGGTTGATCGTGGACAGCAGCACCCCGCAGGTGAACGCCAGCGCGGCCAGGATGAACAGGGCCGCCGAGAGCACCGCCAGCGGCAGCCGCGGCACCAGGCCGGTGCGCAGGAACTCGGCGACCACCACGCCGCCGCCGGCCAGCGACAGGAAGAGGAAGAACAGCGCCAGCAGGCCGAAGCAGGTCATCGGCTTGTAGTCGCGGAAGAAGCTCAGGATGGCGAGCAGGATGCGGTAGCCGTCCCGGTAGGTGTTGAGCTTGCTCGGGTTCTCCTTCGGGCGGGCGCGGTAGCGCACCGGCACCTCGGCCACCGGGAAGCGCTGCACCGCGGCCTGCAGCGACAGCTCGGCCTCCACCTCGAACCCTTGAGCGATCAGCGGCGTCGCCTCCAGGAAGCGGCGGGTGATCACCCGGTAGCCGGAGAACAGGTCGCGGGTGCGCACGCCGAACAGGACCCGCACCAGGAAGATGAACAGCCAGTTGCCGAACGAGTGGCCGGCGCGGAAGGCCCCCGCCTCGTAGCCGGTGAGGCGGGTGCCGATCACCATCTCGGCCCCATCCATGGCGGCGGCGAGGAGCTTCGGGACGTCGCCGGCCGGGTAGGTGTCGTCGCCGTCCACCATCACCAGGTGCTCGGCGCCGGCCGCGTGGGCGTGGCGGAAGCCGGAGAGCAGCGCGAACCCCTTGCCGGGCCGCGGCTCGCGGATCACGTCCGCCCCGGCCGCCCGCGCCCGCTCGCTCGTCCGGTCGCGCGAGGCGTTGTCCACCACCACGATGTGGGCTCCCGGCAGCGCGGCCCGGAAGTCGGCGACCACCTTGGTGACCGTGATCTCCTCGTTGTGGCAGGGGATGACCACCGCCACACGGGAGGAGTCGGGAGCGCCGGCGGGCGCCTGGAGGATTTCGGTCACGTTGGCGCGAATCCTACTTCAAGCCCGCCTCGCGGCCATAGACGATCCACACCACGGCGAGGCCCCAGAGGAGGATGTTGATGAGGAACGGCGCGTCGCGCAGGATCGCCTCGGTCGGATTGCGCTCCCCCGGACGCTGGTACATGAGATAGAGGTAGCGGAAAATCCCGTAGAGCACCAGCGGGATGGTGAACACGAGGTCCTGGGTGTGGTACTTCTGCACCGTTTCGGGAGCCACGGCGTAGAGCGCGTAGGAGACCACCGACGAGGCGGTGACCACGTTGATCATCTGGTCGAGGAAGGCCGGGCTGTAGTGGTCGAGCACCGGCCGCTGCCCGGAGGCCCGCTGCGCCAGCAGGGTGATCTCGTGCCGGCGCTTCGAGAAGGCGAGGAACAGGGCGAGGAAGGTGGTGCAGAGGAAGAGCCAGCTCGACACCGCGATGCCCGTCGCCTGCGCCCCGGCCTCCACCCGCAGCACGAAGCTGATGGCGATGCACATCACGTCCAGGATCACCATGTGCTTGAACCACAGGGTGTAGAGCACGTTGAGGCCGAGATAGGTCCCCAGGACCAGCCCGAAGGGCCGGCCCAGCCAGACGGCGAGAGCGCCGGCGATCCCGATCAGGACGGCGACGGCGGCGACCGCAGCGGGAACCCCGAGCGTGCCGGCGGCGAGCGGGCGCAGGCGCTTCAGCGGATGGCGCCGGTCCTCCTCGCGGTCGCGGAGGTCGTTGATCAGGTAGACGGCGCTCGACGCGCAGCAGAAGCCGATCAGCGCCAGGAAGGCCCGAGCGGTGACCCCGGCGTTGAGCAGCAGCCCGCCGAAGACGAGCGGCGCCAGGACGAAGACGTTCTTGGCCCATTGCGCGGGCCGCAGGGATTGCAGGAGAGGTCGGATCACCGGCCTATTCTATGGGAGAGGCGTTGAACGAAACATCGGGGGCCTCGGGAGAGGTGAGGGCGCAGCATGCTGCGCCCCTACGAGGAGGGATCAAGCTCGTGGCCCTGGCCGCTCTCGGGCTCTGGCTGTGGGTCACCGTGCCCCTGGCCCTGGGACAGCGGACGCTCTACTTCCGCGACGTCTTCACCACCCACCTGCCGGTGAAGGCGTTCGGGGCCGCCGAGCTCCGCCAGGGCCGCGTTCCCGCCTTCAATCCCACCTGGGGCCTGGGCCAGCCGTTCCGCGGCAATCCCAACGCCCTGCCGTTCTATCCCGGCAACCTGCTCTATCTCGTCCTCCCGTTCTGGAGCGCCTTCAACCTCCACTACGCGCTCCACTGGCTGCTCGCCGCGCTGACCATGGCCGCCCTGGCCCGCGCCCTGGGGCAGGGCCCGCCGGCGGCGCTCGTCGCCGGGCTCACCTATGCCGGCTCGGGCTGGCTGCTCACCGGCCTCAGCTTCTACAACCTGCTCGCCGTCTCCGCCTGGTGGCCGCTGGTCCTGCTGGGCGCGGCGCGCGGCGGCCGGCGGGGCATCGCCCTCGGGGGGATCGCCTGCGGCCTGGCCCTGCTGGCGGGCGAGCCGGTGACGGCCGCGCTGGGGATCGTCCCGCTGCTGCTCGTCGCCCTCCAGCGTCACGGCTTCCGCCGGGGCTCCGCCACCGTCCTGGGGATCGGGATCGCCGGGCTGCTGATCGCCCTGCCGCAGCTCGTGGCCACCGCCCGCATCCTCGGCTTCACCGCGCGCGGCGCCCTGGGGGCTGCCGGGACAGGTGGCGGGATAGGCGCCGGACGGTTCCATCTCGGGCTCGCGCGGCTGCTCGAGCTCGTCATCCCCTTCCCCTTCGGCCATCCCTGGGACCTCGGCAAGGCGGGCTACTGGCCGTGGGACGACCAGCCGGGCCTGCCCTACATCCTCACCCTGCATTTCGGGATCGTCGGTCTCTGGCTCGCCCTGCTGGGCCTCCGGCGGGCGCGGAGCTGGGCGCTGCTCGCCGCCGCCGGCCTCGTCCTCGCCTGGGCCGGCGCGCTGGGCGGGGACGCGCTGGTCGTCCTCTCCCACGGCCTCGTGCGCTACCCCGAGAAGCTCCTCTTCTGGACGGCGCTGGCGGCCGCTCTCCTCGCCGGCTGGGGGCTCGAGCGCGCGCTCGCCGCCCCGCGCGCCTGGCGGGGAGCCGCGCTTGGCGCTGGGCTGGCGCTGGCGGCGGCCCTGGGCATCTTCGCGGCGGGACAGCGGCTGGCCGTCTGGCTGGCGTCATCCGGGCGCGTCGATCCCGAGTTCGTCGCCGAGGCGCCGCAGAGCCGGGTGGGGACGTGGATCATCGCTCTCCTCATCGCCGCGGCGCTGCTGGCCCTCGCCGCCGTGGCCGCCCGCCGCCGGAGCGCCGCCGGGCTGGCGGCGGCGCAGCTCGCGGCGCTGCTGCCGCTCGCCGGCCTGGTGATGACGGCGCCGGTCGCGGACTTCGCCCCCGCCTCCTGGTTCGGGCTGCTGCGGAGGGGCGCCGAGGTGGTCCCCGGCGGCCCCTCCGGCGGCTCTTCCGGAGCGCTCTCCGATCCCTCGTACCTGACCCTGGTCCGCATCACCGCGTTCGACCTCGGCCCCGTCCCCGGGGTCCTCGCCGGGCTGCGCTACCCGCTCGGCCAGGACCTCGACGGCCTCTACTCCCCGCTGTCGGCCCAGATGCGGCTCCACTACCTCCAGCTCCCAGGGAAGGAGCGCGCCAACTGGCTGCGCGCGCTCGGGGTGGGCGCCGCCGTGCTGGGCGAGTCGCCGGGCACGCCCGATCTCCAGCTCGTCAGCGTGGGCGAGCGCTTCGGCGGCGCCAGCCGCCTGTTCGCCGTGCGCGATCCGGCCCCGCCCGCTTGGTGGCCCCGCTCGGTCGCCACCGCCGCCAGCCCCGGCGAGGCCTTCCGCTGGGTGAGCACGGCGCCCGATCCGGTGGCGGACGTGATCGCCGCCCGGCCGGTCGCCCGGTATCCGATCGCCCATCATCCTGGAGCGACGGTGACGCCGCGCGGCGAGGCCGCGGACGAGACGGAGATCGACGTCGCGGGAGACGGCGGCCTGCTGGCGCTCCGCCGCGCCTACCAGCCTCTCTACCACGCCTCCGCCGCGGGGAAGCCCCTGAAGACCCTGCCCGTGAACCTCTGCCTGCTCGGGATCGAGGTGCCCCCGGGCACCCATCGCGTACGGCTCGCGGTCTCCGCCGCGCCGGAGAAGCTGGCGGGCGGGATCGCGCTGGTGGCGCTCCTGGGGGCGTTGATGGCGGCCTTTGGTACTCTTCACCGCCATGTCCGAAGAGCCGCTGCCGGTTGATCCACCCGCCGAGCCGTCTCGCCGGCGCGCGGCCCTCCTCTACGCCGGTCCCCTGCTGGCCTTCCTCCTGATCGCCATGCTGCCGCTCGTGCGGGGGTCGGAGACGCTCATCCTGCGCGACGTGCTCAACTCCCATTTCCCCATGAAGTGGTCGCAGGCCGTAGCGATGCGGCATGGAACCTTCCCCGTCATCGATCCCTACCGGGCCGGGGGTCAGCCGCTGGCGGGCAACCCCAACGCCGCGCCCTTCTATCCGGACAACCTGCTGTTCTTCGGGAGGTCCATCTTCTGGGCCTTCAACGCCCGCTTCTGGCTCCACCTGCTCCTCGCCCCGCTCGCCTTCTACCGGCTGGCCCGGGCGTGGAGGCTCGGCCGCGAGGCCTCCTGGGCGGCGGCGGTCTGCTGGACGGTCTCCGGCTTCTACCTCTCGCACCTCAACTTCTACAACCTGATCGCCGGGGTGACCCTGGCGCCGGCCCTGGTGGCCGCCGGCCTCGATTTCCTCCGCTCCAGTCGTCATCGCGCCCTGCTGGCGCCGGTCATCGCCCTGCTCTGGGCGCTGCTGATCCTGGGCGGCGATCCGCAGACGGCGCTCCTCGCCTTCCTGCTGACCGCCGCGGCCCTCGCGCTCGCCTGGCGGGAACGGCCGGCGGGCACGGGCTCGAGCGCTCTCGGTTTGCTGGGGGCGGCCTTCCTCTGTGGCACCCTGATCGCGCTGCCGCAGATCGTCGAGTTCCTGCGCATCTTCCCGATGTCGCTCCGCGGCTACGTGGGCTACAGCGCGCAGTCGATCACCATGTCGAGCTGGGATCCCCGGCAGGCCGCCGAGTGGCTGCTCCCCTTCCTCTTCGGCCGGCCGGACGTGATCGACAAGGGCTCCTTCTGGGGCAGCCAGTTCTTCACCGGCGTCCCGCCCTATTACCTGTCTCTCTACCCCGGGCTCCTGGCGCTGGCGCTGCTCGCCGCCTCCGGCCGGCCGCGGAGCCGGGCGGCGGCGTGGGCCTGGGGCGGCATGGCCTTCGGCGTCTTCCTGTCGCTCGGGCGGTTCAACCCGGTGGCCGCGTGGCTCTTCGTGCACTCGAAGTCGCTGCGCTATCCGATCAAGTTCTGGCTGCCGGTCGCCATCGGCGCCGCGCTCCTCTGCGGCGTGGGCTTCGAGCGGGTCCGGATGTCCTCCAGTGGCCGCAGGATCTTCGCCTGGACGCTCCTCGCCCTCGCCCTCACCTTCGCCGGCTTCTGGGCCTTCCTCAGCTTCGCGCCGCGTCCGGCCGAGGCCTGGCTGGCGATGTTCATCCCCCGGCCGGCGCCGTTCATCGCCAACGAGCGCCTGCGCTGGGCCGGCCTGTCGCTCGTCTCGCTGGCCGTCCTCGCCGCGCTGGGGATCGCCCTCCGCATCTCCCGCCGCTCCTGGACTCTGGGCGCGGCGCTGCTGCTCGCCGTGCACGCCGCCGCCCAGCTCTGGCTGCTGCGCCCGCTCTACCCGATGGACGCGGTCGTGCCCTACCTCGTGCCACCGCCGGCCCTCGCCTGGGTGCCGGCCGATCTCCTGGTGGTGAACCCGGACTACAACTATCTCTTCGGCCCCTCGACCCTGCGGCAGGGGAAATATCCCGAGCTCCACACCCGCTGGATGGAGCGCCGCTCCTTCTTCGAGCTCTATCCGTTCAGCGGTCCGGTCTGGGGCCTGCGCTACGAGCTGAACACCTCGCCCGAGGGGCTCGACGCCTATCTCGCCCGGCGCGCCCAGACCGAGGTCCAGGGCGCGAAGAACCCGGAGCGGCTGAAGCTGCTCGCCGCCTGGGGGGTGGGCCGGCTGCTGATCAACCATCCGCTCGATCCGGTGCCGCCGCACGCCCGGCTGCTCGCCACCATCCCCAGCTTCGGCCACGACCTGTTCATCTTCGAGGTGACGAGCCGGGCGCCCGAGATCTTCCTCGCCAACCGCGTCTTCCGCGAGAAGGACATTCCCGCCGTCTACCGGCGGCTGACCGGCCCGGCCTTCGATCCCCGCTCGGACGTCGCCGTGATCCGGCCCGGACCGTCCCCGCAGCTCACCGGCGGCGGCACGGTCCGCGTGCTCCATGGCGGTCCCGAGAGCCTCGAGGTCGAGACCGGCGCCGGACCGGGAGGGGCCGTCCTCGTCATCCAGCGCACCAACCTCCTCTTCAAGGCCACGATCGACGGCCGCCCGGCGACCCTCTACACCGCCAACGCCTACCGCATCGGCGTCGACGTCCCCGCCGGCCGCCACCGGGTGCGGCTGTTCATCGACCGCGGGCCGCTGCGCCGGTCCATCGCGGTGACGGTGATCGGGCTGCTGCTGGTGCCGGGATTGGCGTGGTGGGGAAAAAGGGCTGGCTAGGCGAGCTCGCGTCTTTTCGCTATAATGTCGCCAATCCAGGGAACCTGGAGGAGGGTCCGGATGGCGACGGCTCACGACGTGGCGGCCTACATCTTGCGTAAGCAGGGTGAGATGACCGCTATGAAGCTGGAAAAACTGGCCTACTACTCTCAGGCGTGGTCTCTCGTCTGGGATGAGGAGCCGTTGTTCAGCGATCGGATCGAGGCGTGGGTCAACGGACCTGTCGTGCCGACGCTCTATCGGCGCCATCGTGGCCTGTTCAAGGTCTCGGAGTGGCCGTCCGGCGATCCCAAGTCGCTGTCCCGGACGCAACGCGAGACGATCGACGCAGTCCTCGATTACTACGGGGACAAGTCTTCGCAGTGGCTCAGCGACTTGACGCATCGGGAGGCGCCGTGGATCCAGGCCCGGAAGGGCCTCGAGCCTGGCGACCCGAGCCGGCGCGAGATCACCCACGCTTCCATGGCCGAGTACTACAGCAGCCCGTATTAGACCGGGACTGTGGGAAAAAAGCCGAAGCACCTGAAGTTTCAGCTTCCGGGGAAGGCGCCCGTCGTGGCGCGCGAACCGGAGCCGCACAAAGTTCCCCGCGCCGCCGTTTCCATCGACAGCCACCACCATCTCCGCCCTTCCTGGCGGGTCTCCAGCCTGGAGCTCGCCGAGCCTTACGGCTGGCGCTCCCTCACCCGGGAGACGCTCCTCTACATTCGGGAAAAGCTCTCCCATTTCGAGAGCATGACCTGGTCCGAGATCCTGGTGAACGGGAAGAAACGCAACCATTCCATCAAGGTCTCCGAAATCACCTCCGAAGCGCGGCGGCGTCTGGAAGCGAAGGCCCTCGCCCTGGACGAGGTCGTCTCCCTGCGTCTGTCCGGCGCGGAGCGGGTCTTCGGCTACCTGGACAACGGTGTCCTGGTGCTCCTGTGGTGGGACCCTGATCATGCGGTCTGCCCTTCCCTGAAAAAGTAGGAGGTCCCGCCTGCTAAGATACCCACCCCCGCCATGACCGCCACCATTCCCAGAAAGCGCATCCGGAAAGTCCTGATCGCCAACCGCGGCGAGATCGCGGTGCGCATCCTGCGGGGATTGCGGGAGATGGGCATCCGCGGCGCGGTGATCTACTCGGAGCCCGACCGCCTGGGGCTCCCCGTGCTGCTGGCCGACGAGGCGTACCCGATCGGTCCGGCGCCGTCGCGCGAGAGCTACCTGCGCGGCGAGGCGATCGTCGAGCTGGCGGTCGCGATCGGCGCCGACGCCATCCACCCGGGCTACGGCTTTCTCTCCGAGCGGGCCGGCTTCGCCCGTCTCTGCCGCGATGCCGGCCTCACCTTCATCGGCCCCTCGCCCGAGGCGATCGACGCCATGGGCTCCAAGGTCGAGAGCCGCCGCCTGATGATGGCGGCCGGCGTGCCCGTGGTGCCGGGCGGCAAGGACCCGCTGCCCGACCTCGACGACGCCGCCGCCGCCGCCGAGGCGATCGGCTATCCCGTCATGCTCAAGGCCGCGGCCGGCGGCGGCGGCAAGGGCATGCGCATGATCCCCTCGCCCGCCGAGCTGGCGAGCTCCTACCGCGCCGCCCGCTCCGAGGCCGCCGCCAGCTTCGGCGACGACTCCGTCTACCTGGAGAAGTACATCGTCGAGCCCCGCCACGTGGAGATCCAGGTGATGGGCGACCTCCACGGCAAGGTGGTCTCGCTCGGCGAGCGCGAGTGCTCCCTCCAGCGCCGGCACCAGAAGGTGGTGGAGGAGGCCCCGTCGTCGGTGGTCGGCCCCGAGCTGCGCCGCCGCATGGGCGAGGCCGCCGTCAAGGCCGCCGCCGCCGTGGGCTACAGCAACGCCGGCACCTGCGAGTTCCTGCTCGACCGCGACGGCAACTTCTACTTCCTGGAGATGAACACCCGCCTCCAGGTGGAGCACCCGGTCACCGAGCTGGTCACCGGCATCGACCTCGTGCAGACGCAGATCCGGGTGGCCGAGGGCGAGCCGCTCGGCCCCGAGCTCGACGGCGTCCAGCCGCGCGGGCACGCCGTGGAGGTGCGGCTCTACGCCGAGGACCCCTGGAACCGCTTCGCTCCCTCCCCCGGCCGCATCGAGATGCTCCGCTGGCCCGACGGCCCCGGCGTGCGGGTGGACGCCGGCGTCTATGAGGGATCGGAGGTCTCGATCCACTACGACCCGATGCTGGCCAAGCTGATCGTCTGGGCCGCCGACCGCGAGCGCGCGCTCGACCGCCTGGACCGCGCCCTCTCCGAGCTGCGCGTCGAGGGGATCCGCACCACCGCCCCCCTCTTCAAGGCGCTGCTCGCCGATCCCGACTTCCGCTCCGGCAATCTCGACATCGGCATGCTCGACCGCAAGCTCGCCGCCGGCGACCTGCAACCGCCCGTCGAGGAAGGCCGGGAGGCGGCCCGGGACGACCTGCCGTTGATCGCCGCCGCCCTCGCCCACCACGACCTCGCCAACCGGCAGGCCACCGCCGGCCCCGCCGCGCCGGCCTCCCGCCGCTCGCGCTGGGGCGCCGCCGGCCGCCGGGCCGCCACGGGAGGGGGAGGATCATGGACCTGATCGTCCGCCAGGGCGAGCGCGAAGAGAAGGTGCGGGTCCGCCGGAACGACGACGGCTACGAGGTCACCGTCGGCGACCGCACCTACCACGTCGACGCCCTGACCGCCCGCGCCGGGCTGCGCAGCCTGCGGATCGAGGACGCTCAAACCGTCGCCCAGCACGAGGTCTTCACCCGCGCGCAGGGGGAGGGGGTCTACTGGGTGAGCACCTCCCGGGGCGCCGGCCCGGTGGAGGTCGCCGATCCCCTCGCCTACCTCGCCGTCCAGACCCACGGCGGCCAGGGGGGCAAGCGCCGCCAGCGGGTGGACGCCTACATGCCGGGCCGCGTCACCGCCGTGCTCGTCGAGGAGGGGGCGGCGGTCACCCGCGGGCAGGGCATCATCGTCCTCGAGGCGATGAAGATGGAGAACGAGATCCGCGCCGAGCACGACGGCACGGTGACCAGGATCCACGTCCAGCCCGGGCAACCGGTCGACATGGGAAACCCGCTGTTCGACCTGGAATAGCCGGGAACCGGGGGAGACGGCCGTGAAGCCCGGGGCGGTGAACGACCGTACGAGCGACCGAACCCTCGTCCTGCTCCTCCTGGGCCTCTTCGCGGTTCTCTGCTTCCACGGCCTGGTGTGGGACACCCCCACGGTGGACGAGTTCGCCCACCTCCCGGCCGGCTACTCCTACCTGAAGACGGGTGACTTCTCGGTCTATCCCCACAATCCGCCGCTCGTGAAGGTGCTGGCGGCCCTTCCCCTGCTGGCTCTCCAGCCGGCGGTCGGACCGCCGCCCCGCCGCGGGTCTCCCGCCTGGCAGCCATGGATCTTCGCCACCGACTTCATGGAGCGCAACCGGCCGATCTACGACCGCGTCTTCCTGCTCGGCCGCATCCCCATCGTCGCCCTCGGCCTCTTCCTCGGCTGGATCGTCTGGCGCTGGTCGCGCGAGCTCTACGGCCCGCGCGCCGGCCTGATCTCGCTCGCCGGCTTCGCCTTCTGCCCGACGCTGATCGCCCACGCGCACCTCGCCACCATCGATGCCGGCGCCGCCGTCTTCATGCTGCTGGCGCTCTGGGCCTTCCAGCGCTTCGTGGCGGAACCCACGCCGCGGCGGCTCCTCCTCTGCGGGCTGGCGTTGGGGCTCGCCGAGCTGGCGAAGCTCTCCTCACTGCTGCTCTATCCCATCTTCGGCCTGCTGGCGCTCGTGGCGCTGGCCCGCGGCGACCGCTTCCCTCTCCTCCCCCAGAGCCGCCGGCCCATCCTCGGGAGCCTCGCCGCCCTGGTGCTGATCTTCGCCCTCAGCGTGGGCGTGCTCGATCTCGGCTATCTCTTCCAGGGCGTCGGCCGGCCGCTGGCGAGCTTCACCTTCCACAGCCGCTTCCTCACCCGGATCTCGGGCGTCCTCCCCGGCTCGCTCCCCGTGCCGCTGCCCGGGCCCTTCCTGGACGGCTTCGACATGGTGCAGCTCGACAGCGAGCTGGGGGAGTTCCCCAGCTATCTCTTCGGCCACTGGTCGCGGGAGGGCTCGGTTCTCTACTACCCGGTGACGCTGCTGTTCAAGACCCCCCTGCCGCTCCTGCTCGCCTGGCTGCTGGCCCCCTTCGTCGGGCCACTCGGGCCGCGCCCGAGACCGCGCGGGGAGCTCTTCGTCGCCCTGCCTGCGGCCCTCCTGCTGGTGGCCTCCTGCCTGCTCTTCCACCGCATCGCCTACGGCATCCGCTACATCCTTCCCGTGCTCCCCCTGGCCCTGATCTACATGGGGAGACTGGTCCCGGCCCTGGAGACCCGGCCCCGGCCGGTCCGCCTGGCCGCCCTGGCGCTCCTCGCGATCTACCCGCTCTCAGCCCTCCTCGCCACGCCGAACACGATCGACTACTTCAACGTCCTCGCCCGCGGCCACGGGGACGAGATCCTGCTGGATTCGAACATCGACTGGGGGCAGGGATTGAAGCGCGTCCGGAGATACATGGACCGCCAGGGGATCGACCGCATCGGCCTCGCCTACTTCGGCCATGTCGATCCGGCGCTCTACGGGATCGACGCCTATTTCCCGCGGCCGGACCAGCCCGGGCTGGTGGCCGTCAGCGCCAACTTCCTCCACGGCTACGGTTATCTCACCTACGCCCATGGCCGGATGATCCCCGTCCCCTCCGGAGCCTTCACCTGGATCGCCCGCTACCCGCGCGTGGCCGATCTCGGCGGCGGCATGTTCGTCTACAGGATCGGACCCCTAAACTGAGGAGCCTCATGAGCGAGCCGACGTTCCGTTCCGTCGTCGAGATGTTCCAGCACCGGGTGGCCGCCACGCCGGACGCCGAAGCCATGTCCGGCCGGCGCGACGGCCGGTGGCACTCCATGACCTGGCGCGAGACGGACCACCGCGTCCGCGCCGTCGCCGCCGGCCTGCTGAGCCTCGGCCTCCAGAAGGGGGAGCGCGCCGCGATCCTCGCCACCAGCCGGCCCGAATGGGTGATCGCCGACCTCGGCATCCTCACCGCCGGCGGCGCCACCTCCACCATCTACACCTCGAACACCGCCGAGGAGAGCGCCTACATTCTGGAGGATTCCGGCGCCCGCGCCTGCTTCGTGGAGAACGCGATGCAGGAGGCGAAGCTCCGCGAGGTCCGCGGCCGGCTCGGCGGCGTGACGCAGCTCATTCAGATCGACGGCGAGCCGGCCGCCGCTTCAAACGCCGACGGCTGGACGATCTCCCTCGCCGAGCTCGAGCGCCGCGGCGAGGCCTGGAACGCCGCCAACCCCGGCCGCCTGGACGAGGTGGCGGCCGCCGTCGGCCCCGAGGACCTCGCCACCCTCATCTACACCTCCGGCACCACCGGCAAGCCCAAGGGGGTCATGCTCACCCACGACAACTGGGTCTTCGAGGCGGAGACCCTGGCCGACCTCAACATCCTCGGCCCCGACGACACGCAGCTCCTCTTCTTGCCGCTCGCCCACTCGTTCGGCAAGGTGCTGCAGGTCGCCTTCATCCGCCTGGGCGTGGTGACGGCGATCGACGGCGTCATCGACGATCTGGTGGCCAACCTCGCGGTCGTCCGCCCCACGATCATGGCGGGCGTCCCTCGCATCTACGAGAAGGTCTACAACCGCGTGGTCACCGGCGCCCGCGAGGGCGGCGGCCTCAAGCTCAAGATCTTCCAGTGGGCGCTGGACGTCGGGGGCCGGGTCTCCCGCCTCCGTCAGCAAGCCCAGGAGCCCACCGGCTTCCTCGCCTTCCAGCACCGCCTGGCCGACAAGCTCGTCTACTCGAAGCTCAAGGCGCGCCTCGGCGGACGGCTCCGCTTCCTGGTCTCGGGCGGCGCTCCCCTGTCGCGCGCCATCGCCGAGTTCTTCCACGCCTGCGACATCCTGATCCTCGAAGCCTACGGCCTCACCGAGACCTCGGCCGGCAGCGTCGGCAACCGCCCGGAGAGCTACAAGTTCGGCACCGTCGGCCTTCCCTACAAGGGCGTCGAGGCGCGCATCGCCGACGACAGCGAGATCCTGCTGCGCGGACGCGGCGTCATGCGCGGCTACTACAACCTCCCCCAGGACACCGCCGAGGCCCTGGAGCCGGACGGCTGGTTCCACACCGGCGACGTGGGCGTGATCGACGCCGACGGCTTCATGACCATCACCGACCGCAAGAAGGACATCCTGGTCACCGCCGGCGGCAAGAACATCGCGCCGCAGAACATCGAGGGCCAGCTCAAGGCGAGCTGCCCCTACGTCTCCCAGGTCGTCATGCTGGGTGATCGCCGTCCCTTCTGCGTCGCCCTCATTGCTCTCAACGAGGAGACGGCGGGCAAGTGGGCCCGTGAGCAAGGCATTGAATACAAGGACTACGCGGACCTCGCCTCCCGTCCCGAGGTGAAGCAGCTCATCCGCGACGCCCTGGAAGCCGTCAATGCCAAGCTCGCCTCCTACGAGCGGATCAAGGACTTCCACCTCCTCGACCACGACCTCTCCCAGGCCACGGGCGAGCTGACCCCCAAGATGAGTGTCAAGCGCAAGGTGGTGGAGCAGCGCCACCGCGAGATCCTGGACGGGTTCTACAAGGACACGATGGCGCGGCTGTAGGGGCCGGTGAGGCCGTGCCCCTGTCCTGGCAGAACCGGCTGAGAACCTCGCTTGACTGCTCGACCTCCATACCTATGTCGGCGCCTATTTAGCCTAACTACCTTGACAACTAGGTTAGTTCGTGTAGAATCTAGGCTAAAAGGAAGCACGCCGATCCAAAGGAGGGAGACCATGCACCCAGCAGAGCCAAGCCGAGCCGAGGCGCTTGCCGCCATGACCCCGGAGAAGCTGGAGGAGATGGCGCGGCCGGCGCCCCGCGCCTCGCATCCGGGATTGCGCGACTTTCTGGAGATCCCCTACGACCAGTTGGAGGAGATGAACCTCGAGGCCAAGGAGGAGCGGCTGGCCCGGCGGCCCGCCGACGTGGTCCGCGAACAGCGGATGCGCTATCTCAACGACGAGAAGCGCATCAAGGCGGTCACGGTGTGTTTCACCGACCTCGAAGGCCGGCTGCACATGCTGGACTATGACAAGAAGTTCCTGCTCAAGGCGGCGGACAATCTGACCTTCGACGGCTCGTCGATCCGCGGCTTCTCGCGGCAGCAGGAGTCGGACCTGCGACTGGCGATCGACTGGCCGGCCTTCTACTGGCTGCCGTCGGACATCTTCGGCCCCGGCAAGGTGCTGGCCTTCGGCGAGGTCCGCGAGCCGAGATCAAGCTGGCCCAGGCCGAACGCTGCCCCAAGGCCCTCGGCACCCTCATCAAGGCCTCTGAGGTGCAGTTCCACCACGAGGTCACGAATCAGCTCCTCTGGTCGCAGTTCTGAGCGGCCGGTCCCAGCACCTCGTTTCCCCGCACGGCGGGAGGACCCTCCTCCCGCCGTTCGTCGTCCCCGCCGCATGAAATCCGGCACGCGTACCCATCGGAACCGCAAAAGATTTGGCGGGCTGTGTGTTCCTTTGCGTGAAGAGCCAAAAGAAGCGGCTGGCAGCGACGGAGGGCGCGGAACGAGAGAGGAGCGCGACTCCTGTCCCTCCCCACTTCTACATTATGCCAGCCACGGGGGCTTGCCGCAAGCCCCGGGGCATGCCGCATAGTCCCCGGCTGCAAGCGGGGAACGCAGAAAACAGGAGGATCGAAAATGCAAGGATCGATGACGAAGCAGGCGGTGATGATCGCGGGAGGAGGCCCGGCGGCCGAACGAGGTGAACCGATGCGTGCGTATGTGCTTGGCTTCCAGGAGGTCGACCGAACCGGCATCGGGGTGGTCGGGGGGAAAGGCGCGAACCTGGGGGAGCTTTCCAGGCTCGAAGGGATCCGCGTCCCGGATGGCTTCTGCGTCTCGACCGAAGCCTTCAAGCGGGTCATGAGCGCAGCGCCGGCGATCGGCGGCCTGCTCGATCGGCTGGCGCTGCTGAAGGCGGAAGACCGCGAGGCGATCCGGGAGCTTGCCGCGGCGATCCGCGGGGTCATCGAAGGGATCGCCATCCCTGAAGACGTCCAGGAAGCGATCACCCGCTTCCTCGCCAGGCTCGGGGAGCAAGAGGCCTACGCCGTGCGGTCCAGCGCGACGGCGGAGGATCTACCGGGGGCTTCCTTCGCGGGCCAGCAGGATTCGTATCTGAACGTCATCGGCAAGCCGGCAATCCTGAAGCACGTCAGCCGGTGCTGGGCTTCGCTCTTCACCGAGCGGGCGGTGGCCTACCGCCTCCAGCACGGCTTCGACCATCGCAAGGTCCACATGGCGGTGGTGGTGCAGAAGATGCTCTTCCCGCAGGCGGCGGGCATCTTGTTCACGGCCGATCCCGTCACAGGGAACCGGAAGGTGGCATCGATCGAGGCTGGCTTCGGCCTGGGCGAGGCCCTGGTCTCCGGCCTGGTGAACGCCGATGGCTACAAGGTGCGGGACGGACAGGTCATCGAGAAGGCGATCCGGCAGGACCGGCCAGTGCTGACGGATGCGCAGATCGTATGGCTCGCGTGCCTGGGCCGGCAGATCGAGGGGCATTTCGGTCAGCCCCAGGACATCGAATGGTGCCTGGTCGAGGACGATTTCCACATCGTCCAGAGCAGGCCGATCACGACCCTGTACCCGCTCCCTGAGGCTGATGATCAAGGCAACCACGTCTATGTCTCCGTCGGCCATCAGCAGATGATGACCGACCCCATGAAGCCCTTGGGGCTGTCCCTGTTCCAGGCGGGACACATGGTTGCAGCGGGTGGCAGGTTGTTCGTCGACGTCACGAAGCAACTGGCAACGCCTGCCGGCCGGGACGTGCTCTTGAATGTCCTCCTGGGCCGCTCCGATCCGCTGATCAAGGACGCGCTGACGACCCTCATCGAGCGGGATTTCATCGAGTCGTCGCCTCATGATTCGAATGACCCGACAGCTTCGTGGCAAGGCAGGTATGGGGGCTCCCAGGCGCAAATCGAGGACGATCCGGCGATCGTCGCGGACTTGATCGCGGTCCGCCAGGCGTCGATCGAAGCGCTGAAGCGGGACATCCGGACGAAATCCGGAACGGATCTCCTGGACTTCATCCTGGAAGACGTCCAGATCTTGAGGCAGAACTTGTTCGAGCCGCGGAATATGGGCGCGATCATGGCCGGCATGAACGCTGCCACATGGATCAACGAGCAGATGATGGCGTGGTTGGGCGAGAAGAACCCGGCGGACACGCTCTCACAGTCCGCGCCGAACAACGTCACCTCGGAGATGGGGCTGGCGCTCCTGGACGTCGCGGACGCGATCCGTCCGCATCCGGAGGTGATCGCTTACCTCCAACAGGCGAAGGACGAGGGCTTTCTGGAGGGCCTGCTCCCGTTGGCGGGGGGGCCCGAAGCCCGCGACGCCATCCGCGCGTATCTCGACAAGTACGGCATGCGATGCGTGGGGGAAATCGACGTGACGAGGACCCGTTGGCGCGAAGCACCCACGACCCTGGTCCCCTTGATCCTCAGCAACATCAAGAACTTCGAGCCGGGGGCCGCCAGCCGGAGGTTCGAGCGAGGGCGGCAGGAGGCCGCGAAGAAAGAACAGGAGCTGCTGGAACGCCTGAAGCAATTGCCGGATGGCCCGCAGAAGGCCGAGGAAACGCAACGGATGATCAGCCGGCTCCGGACCTTCAGCGGCTACCGTGAGTATCCGAAGTACAGCCTCGTCAACCGCTACTTCGTCTACAGGCAGGCCCTCCTGGAAGAAGCCGGGCGGCTCGTGCGAGCCAACGTGCTCCAGAGACAAGAAGACATCTACTACCTCACGCTCCAGGAGCTGCGGGAGGTCGTGCGCACCCACAAGATGGACGACCAGATCGTCAGCCAGCGGAAGGTCGAGCACGAGCGCCACTGGAAGCTGACGCCACCGCGGGTCCTCACCTCCGATGGGGAAATCGTCGCCGGTGCGTACAAGCGAGCCGATCTCCCCGCCGGCGCCCTGGTCGGTCTCGCCGTCTCCGCGGGCGTCGTCGAGGGACGGGCCCGCGTCCTCTCAGGATTGGCCGATGCCGAGTTGGAAGCGGGGGATATCCTGGTCACCGCCTTCACGGACCCGAGCTGGACGCCCTTGTTCGTGTCCATCAAGGGCCTGGTGACCGAGGTGGGTGGGCTGATGACCCATGGCGCGGTGATCGCCCGGGAATACGGCCTGCCGGCGGTCGTCGGCGTGGAGAACGCGACCCGGTTGATCAAGGATGGGCAGCGCATCCGCGTGCATGGAACCGACGGATACGTGGAAATCCTGGTGTGAGGCCGATGCCGTCTTCTCGTCACGTCCGACCCGACCCGGGCCGACACGTAGCATCCCGGTTTCGCTGATTCGCTGACAGCTCACCGACAAAGACGAGGAGGTTCGCGCGAATGGCTCGATCGTTCGGCTCACCCCGCGGTTTCTGCGCAAATGGGCCCCCACGAGGGAGGTGAGACGTGAGAGAATGGGGCTGGTGGAACGTCGGCCAATGAGGAGGCATCCTTCATGCGAGTTCTGGAGATCCCCTACAGTGAAGACCTGCTGATCGTCTCAGGCCAGGAGCCTCAGGAGCTGGAGCAGGAGCTGCGCTTCCTTCTCGCCTCCAAGTTGTTCGAGCTTCGCCGCCTGTCTCTCGGCAAGGCGTCCGAGCTGGCGGGCATTCCCCGTTTGCAGTTCATGGACGAGCTCGGCCGCCGGCAGATTCCTGTGATCAACCTTGCCGAGGACCAGATCGCCGACGAGCTGCGCGATGACTGAGTGGGTCATCGTCGCGGATTCGAGCCCTCTGATCGGGCTCGCCCGGATCGGGCAACTTGAGATTCTCCACAAGTTGGCGTCGAGGGTCGTGACGCCTCCAGCGGTGCAGGATGAGGTCACCCTTCACCGCCGAGAAGCTCCAGGCGCCGCGGCGATTCGGCAAGCCACCTGGATCGAGGTCGACCTGACCATCTCGAGGTGGAACCTCTTGCCATTCTGCTGGACCGCGGCGAAGCCGAGGCAATCGCCCTGGCACGGAGGCTTCCGGTCGCCACGTTCTACTGGACGACGCGAGAGCGCGCCGCGTCGCAGAGAGGTTGGGCCTTCGCCGTATCGGAACGGTCGGTCTCTTGAGGCGCGCGAAAAAGGCCGGCCTGATCCTGGCAATCAAGCCGTATCTCGACGTACTGATGGCGCATTCACCGCACGCTGATTGACGCTGTACTCAAGGATCTGGGGGAAGCATAAGAGCGAGTAGTCCGCTGCAAGCTGACAACGCCTCGATGTAAGCTGGCACGTGGCCTTCGAGTGGCCGATCAAGTGCTGCACACCGGAAGTGGCGGGCGCTTACCGGAGGGAAGGATGGAATCGAAGACGAAGGGCGCGTGGCTCATCCACCACATGAACAAACTCCGCCACGTCACGTCGGTGGGTGACTTCGACAACGTCCATACGGCTGGCAAGCTCGGGGTGCTCCTGTCGGCGCTCTCGAGCACGGATTCGAGTTCCCTCACAACGGTTCAGGTGAACGCGATCGCAAAATCCTCGAGCATTTCAGCGCTCGAGCTCTCGGCCCTCCTCGAGAAGCTAGAGTCACGAAAGCTCATCATTCGTGGCAAGAACGGAATCGACGTGTTGGG